>JALYHT010000001.1 GCA_030776225.1 Acidobacteriota bacterium
CTTTCTCAACGCGCGCCAATTCCAGAAGAACCGACTTTCGCCCGGGCTGGAGTTGAAAGGCCGACCGGTAGCTGTTCGCCGCGAGCTCCAGCTCGTCGCGCTGTTCCGCCAGCTGCGCCAGTTCGCAGAGTGCGCTGAAGTCTGGCGGCACCTGCCGCCACCGCTCTATACCGGCGGCGAGCGACGCATCGATGCTCCGAAACGCCTGTTCCGCTGTCGCCCGCAAGGTGGGGTCGGTGGCTTCGCGGATTCGGCTGAATATACGGCGGGCCTCGGCTTTACGCGCAGGCGCGTTGTTCCGGGCTTCGAAGCAGAGGAAAGCGTATTCCAGCGCCACGTGCAGATCTGAAGGCTCCAGCCGCATGGCTTCCCCGAACTGTTCGCGGGCCGCTTCGCTATCGCCTGTTTTCAGCAGGGTGTAGCCAAGATTTTTGCGGATGTCGGCGCGGCCGGGCGTGAGCGCGGCGGCTTTTTCAAAGTCGGCAATTGCGCTGTCGTAATCGCGCAGACGCAGGGCTTCGAAGGCCCTGGCAAGCGGTGCGTAAGCGGGATCTTTTTCCTGCGCCAGCGCGGCGGCGGCGATCAGACAAAGAGCGGCGAGGCGAATTTGGAGTCTCCCACCGGGTGAGTGGGAATGCAGAGGAGAAATTCTCACGTTATCGCAATCGCCGTGAAATGGCCGTAAACACTATGTTTCGGCGGCGGAAGGATATAATCGTTTTTAGTGCCGAGAGTTACTTTTCTTCCAGCGGGTGAGACTTTTGAGTTCGAACAGGGCAAGCTGCCTTACAAAGGACATGGCAGGCCGGAATCGCTGCTCGATATCGCGATGAACCATGGCTTCCATCTGGAACATGCCTGCGGCGGAAGCTGCGCATGCACCACATGCCATGTAGTAGTTAAGGAAGGCGGCGCGAATCTTTCGGAGATGGAAGACGACGAGCTCGACCGGGTGGAACAGGCCGCCGATTATCAGTTGCATTCCCGATTGGGCTGCCAGGCAGTGGTCAAAGGCGACGTGACGGTGAGCATTCCGGAATGGAACCGCAATTACGTCAGCGAAGGACACTGAGGGCCGCCATCGATCTTGTAGTGTGCGTTTCGACAGAGCCTGAGGGTTCGCTGCTGCGCGCACATGTGCCCGTGATCGTGACCGGGGTGGGAGCGGTGAATGCAGCCTGGGCGCTGACGCGTTTCCTCGATCGCGAACCGGTAAAAGCGATCATCGTGTGCGGCATCGGAGGCGCGTATCCGGGGTCGGGTTTGCAGACGGGAGCGGTGGTCTGCGCGGAGCGCGAATGCTACGGCGATCTGGGCGCCGATTCGCCGGAAGGCTTTCTCGATATGCAGGCGCTGGGCTTCCCGGTGGTGCCCGGAGAGATCCCGCTGTATAACACGCTGCCCATGAATATCTATCCCGCCGAAGGGCGCGTACCGTTCGTGACCGTGAACACGTGTACCGGTTGCGACGTGGCGGCGAGAACGATGGAAGAGCGGACGGGCGGCGCCGTCGAGAACATGGAAGGCGCGGCCATTGCTCATGTCGCGGCGCTGGCAGGGGTCCCCGTCGGCGAGATCCGCGGCATCAGCAATATAGTGGGCAAGCGGGATAAGGCGGCATGGCGCGTTAAGGAAGCGGCAGTGGCGGCGCAGGAAGCGCTGATCGACTGGTTGAACGCTGTGCCACTCAGGCGCAGAGTTTGACGACGAAATTTTCGACGACCGTCCGGTCGTCGGGGCGGGCGCTGCGCAGGTCGCGGTCGGTTTCGAAGATCAGGGTGAGACTGCGCTCCAGTTGGTCTTTTGAAAACTTCGCCGCGGTCTGGGAGACCTGTTCGGCCCGCGAACCCCACATCTGAACGCCGGCGCGCTGGAAATGGCTTTGCACCTGGGAGGCCCCTCGCAGGTTCGCTTCCTTCGCCACCAGCGCCATGCGGAACTGCGTGGCAAGAAACGTGAGCGCAAGCGGAAGATACTCGCCTTCGCGCACCAAAGCATCGAGAGTCTTGAGAGCGCCGATGCGGTCACGCCGACCCACCGCATTTACAAGAGCGAATATCGTGCTCTGACGAGCGTCGGGAACGAGCAGCGGGAGGTCTTCGAGAGTGACAGGCTTGCCATAAAGAGAAAGCTTGGCGAGTTCCACGGCGATGCGCGCGACATCGGCGCCAAGAGCTTCCACCAGAGCTTCCGCGGCGGCGGGATCGAGTTGCACGCCGGAGGCGCGGGCGATGCGGTCGAGTTCCCCGCGCGCCTCATCCGATGTGAAACGCCGGAATTCGACAACGTCAGGGATGGCTCCGAAGAACTTGCGGGCGCGCTCGGTTTTGGTTTTGTCTTCGCCTTCGAGGTCCCAGCGGGTGGCTTCGAAGATCAGGGTCACGCCGGGCGTAGGGCTCTTCACGTAGGCGTCGAGAGTTTCGGAGCCGCCTGCGCCTGCGGGGGCGCTTCTTCCCTTATCGTTTCCCTTATCGTCCTGCTCGTCGTCTTCGTCGTCCTGATTGGCGGCGGTACGGGCGGAGCGTGGCATCGCCGTCTCGGCTCCGATTACAAAGATGAGGCGCTGCGATACAAAAAGCGACATGGCGCGCGCATCGTCGACGATCGCGGCAAGAGAGGTTTCGGAAGCGTCGTACTGCTCGGTTTCAATGCCGCTGAACGCCGCGACGAGCGCTTCGCGGCAACGGCGGCGGTTGTAACCCTCCTGCCCGAGAAATAAACACACGGGGGGAATTTCATTGCGCCGGACGCGAGCCACGAACTGAGCGGGAGTCATGCGCGCTCAGAAGTTTTCGACGATGGCGCTGACGATGGTGCGCGCCACGTCATGGCTCAGGCGCTCAAGAGCCGCGCCGCTTTCATCGAAATACTGTTTGGGATCGACGCTCATTTCGTACCGCTCATTGAACTGCACGTTAGGCCGCTCAAAGAGCACCTTGCCCTTGTTGTCGATCAGCTTCACCTGCACCAGCACCACCATTTGCACGCCAGTGTTGCGCGCAGTGGAAACAATGGCGGTTGAAAAAACATTGGCGACGGCTCCGGAGAGCACAGCGTCGGCCTTCGCGGGATCGGCGATCACTTTGTAATGCGTACGGGCGATCAACTCGCGGCTGACGGATTCGGCGAGGTAATCGGAGAGCTTGTACTGCATGCTGCCATTGCCGAAAGGGAGGATGGCGATGGTATGGATTTCGGCGGGCAGCAGATTGGCCGCGCCTGCGACGTGGTAGCCGCAGCCCGCAAGCGCAATTCCGAGCGTTGTTACAAACGCCGCCATCAGAGGCAGCCGCTTCACACGATTTCTCCCGCGATCAGCGCCGCGCTTTCAGCCGCCAGACGCAGATTGTCCACGGCGGCCCATAGCCAGAAAGCGCTGCCGTTGTTGCGGTCGGGCGCGATGGCCCCGAGCGCGATTCCGCTCTGCCCCGCCACGCCGACGTTGTTGGGCGCTTCCAGCTCGCCGCCGCGGATATCGAAGTTGTCCTGCGTCATGGCTTCTTCAATATCGGACGCGGAAGGCGCGTCTTCAAATTCAATCCAGAACGAAAAGGTGTAGCCGTGAAACACCGGCGCGTGGATGAGGCGCAGAGAAGGCATGGGCACGCCTTCCATTCTTTCGAGCAGCGTGGCCAGATGGCGTTCAATGCGCTCCTCAATATCGGCCAGGGGAATGGGCGCTTCGGACCCAAGCTGCGCCAGCATCGCATAAGCCAGCTGGGCGTCGAAGACCTTCTTCGGCAAAGGCTGGAAGGAGAGCAGGTTTACCGTCTGCTGCTGCAGCTCCTCAATACCGGGCGTGCCCTGTTCGCTGGCAGGTTCAAAGATATGCACGATGGCGCGCGCGATGGGCCAGGAGCCAGCCAGCCGCTGCAGCACCATCGCGATAGCCGTAGCGGCGGGGTGGGCCACGATCTGCGGCCCGGTACGGTCGCTCTCGTAGTCAGCCCCTTCCACCTGCGGAGCCCGAATGCGGGCTTCGGGATCGTCTTCCGCCGCATAGGTGAGATCGATGATAAAACCTTCCGGATTCGCCCCCAGCGCCAGTCTGGAAGATTCCAGAGAGCCGGCCAGGATGATGGCATTGGCATCCTGCACGGCGTCGGGGTCGAGCTTCGCGAGGAAGGCCGGATTGCCGCCGATTTCGGTGAGGGTGCCGGTATCTTCTTCCGTTCCCGCTACCAGGCGGACGTGCCGGCCGAGGGCGGATTCCCCGAGCACCTCGCGAACTTCCCTGCCGAGCAGTGTTTCGCCACCGACAAGCGCGATCGTTTCAGCCATGCTGGATCTCCGGGGTTTTAGGTTTGGATGGAAAGCGGCGGCGGATCAGGCCGCCCAGACGAATCGCTATACCGCTTCCGACATATATGGATGCGATGAGCAGCAGCACAGGTTCCGACCAGTTCCATATGCCGTAAATGATGCTCCCCATGACCACGAGGAGGAGAGGGGAGCGCGGCCGGAGCAGGTTCAGGTCCTTGAAGCTCCAGTAGCGCCAGGTGCTCACCATGAGGAAGGCCAGCAACGCGAGCAGGGCCAGCCAGACGATGGAAGCGACGAAGCCGGTGATGGGGTAACTGTCGAACGAATAAACAACGGCGGCGACCATGCCCGCAGCGGCCGGGATGGGCAGGCCCACGAAGTACTTGCGATGGGGCGGACCGGGGTTGCGCGGCTGCGGGTTCGTCTGAATGTTAAAACGCGCGAGGCGGGCAGCGCCGCATACGAGAAACAGAAACGCAATGAACTTACCGGCGCGCTGCAACTGATCGACGATGCCGGCGGGTCCCGGGCCCTGGACGAATTGCACTCCCCAGGTGTAGGCGAGTATCGCGGGAGCAATACCGAAACTGATGATATCGGCGAGCGAATCGAGCTCGCGCCCGAATTCGCTGGTGGTATTGGTCATGCGCGCGATGCGGCCGTCGAGGCCATCGAGAATGACGGCTAGACCGATGGTTTTGGCGGCTACTTCATAATCCTGCGCGGCAAGGGCGGGATTCACGCCGAAATTCAGCACGCCCTGGATGGACCGGATGATTGACAGATAGCCGAGGAATATGTTGCCCGCGGTGAAAAGCGTGGGGAGCGCATAAGCGGCGCGCGGGGGTCTCTTTTTGACGATCGCGCCAGACATCGCGCCCGTTGCTGGCTGCGCCTCTTCTAGGTCCGACAGAGAGCCGCCTCCTCAATGCTGGCGGCCAGCGGCAGAGGCAGCACGACGTCCCCGGCGCGACGGGCCAGAATGCTCGACCCGGCGCTGACACGATTGCCCGGAGACACTTCGATGCGCCATTCCGGACCGAGGAGAACGTCCACGCGCGAACCGAATTTGATCAGCCCGATACGCTCACCGCATTGAACGAAGTCGCCGACGCTTTTAGTGCAGACGATGCGGCGCGCGAGCAGGCCGGCAATCTGCTTAAAGACCACGACAGTTCCATCGGCGGCCCGGACCGTAAGAATATTCTGTTCATTTTCCGCCGAGGCGATTTCGCGGCTGGCCACCAGAAACTGTCCTCGTTTGTAGGTGATATCGGTGATGACGCCGGAGATGGGCGAGCGGTTGACGTGGACGTCGAAGACGTTCAGAAAGATCGAGATGCGAGTCTGGCGGTCGGCTTCCTGCACAATGCTCATCACGCGTCCGTCGGCCGGGGAAACGGCGACAGACCCCACGGGGATGGGGCGCTCCGGATCGCGGAAAAACCACGCGAAGAAAGCCGCGAGAAAAAAGAAAATCAAGGCGGGCCATGTTCCCACCAGCCAGGACACGAATGCCCCTGCCGCGGTAAACCCCAGCGCGTAATAAATTCCATCGCGAATCATCTGTTTGTTATGGGCGGCTTTTCGTATTTTAGCCTGCGCGGGCCGGGATCACGCAGGCCGTCCGAAAAGCCTCTCGAAAAACGCGCGCGTCTCTTCGCGGATGCGCTTTGAGACGGCATCGAGGCTTCCGGCATGCAGATTGGCCGGGGTCCAGCGGTGCACCAGGTCGGTGAGGATCGCCATGTGAGCCCGGTTTGTGGGGAGACGGCCTTCGGCGTGTCCGGTCGAAACGCGCAGGCCGTGATCGATGGCGCGGTAAAAAGTGGCGGCGTCGCGCAGAAATGCCGCGTCTTCCCGATCGAGGTGCCCCATTTTCTCCACCGTATCGATGCGTTCCGGCGTGTTCAGAACTTTGTAAAAGATACCGGCGCCTCTGAGCCGCAGGTACATGAGCGAAAAATCGATATCGTAGTAGCCGCCGGGCGCAGCTTTCAGCGGATTCCGGGCGCCCTGTTCGCGCTCAAGGCGGCCCCGCATCCGCGCAAGCTGGGCGCGCGAGCGGCCGTTTTGCCCATAACGGCGCCAGTCGATCTCCTGCAACTCGCCGAGAAACCCGGTGGCGCGTTCGATGTTGCCGGCCACCGCGCGCGCCTTCATATAAGTGATTCCTTCCCAGGCCTGGGCGTGGTTTTCAAAATAATCTTTGTAACAGCCTTCCGTCTGCACAAGCGCGCCTTCCCGCCCGTGCGGCCGCAGACGCGTATCGATTGTGAAAACCACGCCATCGCCCGTATAAGCGCCGATCACGCCGATCATGCGCTCGGCGACGGAAGTCCAGTAAAGAACTTCGGAAGAATCGCTGTCGGGGATGACGAAAATCAGATCCGCATCGGAAGCCAGATCGAA
>JALYHT010000002.1 GCA_030776225.1 Acidobacteriota bacterium
CTTTTGTCTCGAATAATTTGTACTTTTCGGCAAGCGGTGCCTCGATACCAAACGGGCCGGGAGCCTTTGATGCGTCGCCAGTTTATGCCGACCCCCATTTCTCCGCACCGTCGTCAGGCAACTACTCGATGCCCGGGTCTTCTCCTGCATTCTCGATGATCGGTTTTCAGGCATTGCCGACCGATCAGGGACCGGTTTCGAATAGCGACAGTAGCGGCGGAAGCACCGGCGGTGGCGGCACCCCCAATACTGGAAGCGGCCCGGTTTCCAATGGGACATACACGATACGCAACAACAGCAGCGGTCTCGTATTGGATGATCCCGCCTGGGCGCCGCCTGGCTTTCAGGTAATTCAATACTGGCTCAATCAACCACTCAGTGGAAATCAGAGATGGATCGTCACCTTCAACTCCGGTAATAACGCTTATACGATCGTGAATCAGGGTTCCGGAGCATACCTCACGGACGTGAACGGCGCCCTCTACGAGAACTCGCCGAGCGGCGGCGCGAACCAGCTATGGACGATCTCCAGCGGCTCCGGCGCCAACGTCATAAAGAACGTAGGCACCGGCAAAGTGATTGATGACCCGGCTTTCAACACCGGCATGACAGGGATCATCACCTGGCCTGCCAATGACGGAACCAACCAGGGGTGGATATTTCAATAACCACGTGGTAGCCACTGGTGGAATATGAGTTTGCGGTTTCCACGAGGGTGAACTGTTAAAAAGTCCGGGAAGAACTGACCAACAGTGCAGTTCTTCCCGGTTTCCTTGCATCACGCCGCTACGCCATCCACAAAGATTAACGATACCCTTCTGATCGCGCTGACAAAATCCTGACATGTTGAATCGCCAGGAAGACCAGCACTCCAGCGAGAACGCCATACAAGTCGGCGATAAAATCCTGCCATTCGAAACTAATCTCGTATTTGTAATGCTGCAGCGCTTCTGTCACGAACCCCAGCGCTGTCGGCAGCGAGGCGGCCGCGAGGCGCCTGCCATGCCATGGGACGAAGCCAAGCGTCACCAGTGCCGACACCAGATAGGTTGCGAAGTGCAACGGCAGGTGAACACTTCCCTGAGTAGCCAGGTGGGCCTTCCAGCGGGGTAGCGAGCCGAGCACAACACCGGCGTAGCAAGTAAGCGTGATGAACGCGCCCCAGCCAGGTCGTCGAATCCAACCAGAACAATAAGACATGTCTATTGCGGCTACTCTGCCCTGCAGGCGTGTCCGCAGCGGATCGTTCGTGGCGACTGCGTTTGCGCACTCAGGACGCTGAGACAGGTTCTGCATTCAGTGATCTGTACTGGTACATTCGCAGAGCGCGGTTGCGCAGCCGGTGGGACGGTCGCTCTACAAATCGATAGATACCCAACGCCAGCGGGTAGGAAATCGCTGAGGTGAGCGCGAGGTCTACCAGCGGTTGCCTTCCAACAAAAGTCTGAACCATGACCAGGACGGTGGCATGGACAAGGTAGAGAGAATAAGAGAGTTCGCCGACGTGGGTAAGCACTCTCGCCTCGAGCATTCGCGTAAGTGCAGAATCCGAGTAGCGGACCACAAAGAAAAAGATCGGCAACAAAGCAAGGCCTTGTATTGTGTATCGAACCGTTTGACGAAAGATCTCGTCTCGCGCTGCGATGGATACGGCAAGGATCACTGCACCGGCGAACGCAACCCACGTACATTGGCGTCTGCTCAAATAATCAATCCTGTCGATTGCCGGGTTGGCCGCTATCGCCAATATCGAGCCATACAATATGGAATCGACGCGAGTGTCCGTTCCTGAGTAAACACGATGCCAGTCGGCGTGAAATACAATCATGAGGACTGTGCGCCACACAAGCACCAGCAGGCATAAACCGCCGAACAGTATCACTTGCCGTGATACTCCGGAGACCTTCTTGAGGAGCGCGCGGTACGCCCATGGAAATATCAGGTAGAAGTGTTCCTCAACGGCGAGAGACCACAGGACGATTAATCCTGTTGTCATAGTCGACCCGATCAGGTAGTCCGAGTAGTTTGTAAGAAATAACTGCACTACCACGAGACTCTTCCAGTGGACACTGGATGGTGTCAATCCGGCGGCGGCCATGGTAATGGCAAATATAACGGCGATATAGAATGGGGGCAGAATCCGGAACGTTCTTCTGATATAAAATTCCCCTATGGAAATATCCTGTTTCTCCAGCCATTCCAGCCGTAACAGCGTGGTGATGAGATATCCGCTGAGAAAAAAGAACACCGTGACGCCGAACCCATTTGGAATCCAGGAATAGCCACTGTGCCCGCCCAGGACCATAAGAAATGCCACAGCCCTTATTCCATCCAGGCCTTTGATCCGCCTTCTTTCGCCTGGAGCGTTCCGGCGCTCTGGTTGCATGTTCACTTGCGGCAGCGCCGCCTCCTGATCCAGATTCATCATTAGATTAGGGCCTGTTCACACTAACCTGAGTGCTTCGACGATGAGCGCGAAGGATAGAAATCTTAGGAAAAAAACGTCGAGTTTTCCGAAGCGAGAGAAGATACAGCGGAAACCCTTGAGCCTGCGGAACAGTCGTTCGATCTCGTGCGTTTCTTGTAAATCGGCGGGACCACGGGAATCATACCCAGATCGAGCACAGTTTGCCGGGTTTCATTTCCTTCGTAAGCGCGGTCCATCAGCATCGGAAGACCTTCCGGCAGGAGCCCCAACTTCCAGTAAGGCCGCCCATGCGGCGCATCGTGATCGTGGCCAGGAGACAAGCGAAGACTACGGCTGTTCGAGCATCGCGGCCACCATATGAATCCTGATGTTCCATCCGCCGCGGGACTTGCCGATGGCTTGTGGGCCGTTTGTTTTAAAGCGCCCGTCCCGTCCGGATGAACCTTCACCGAAGTGGAGTCGAGAACAGGACCCAGGACACCACAGCAGCTCAGTAGGCATATAAGTCTAACTTGATTCCAGGCAGTGTAATTGGGAGAAGGTGCTGAATGACTAAGTGTTGTTGAGGAAAAACGCTGTCCGTGCAGGCTGCCGCACCTAAAGTCCCACAGTTCCATTTACTGGGCTGTGGAAATTTGTGTGAGACTTGAGAATAGCGCGCTTCCCTGCGAAGAGTAAACGGCAGTCTGCGAGGATCCGTACGTTATCAGATTCTCTTTGAGCGGATAGTGCGGATGCTCCGTCGCAACACGATTGAATCGACGCGGCCCAGATCGGGCGCCATGTTTTCCGGCATCATAACGCGTGGGGTGGAAATACTGTCGTCGGCCGAAGGCAGACTCGGTGCATTTGCCGGGAGATAATCGCGCCGCCATTCGGCAATGTTTACGATTTCGATGGCGATTGTGCCTTCGGGACAGGCCGAGACACAAGCCAGCACCATGTCGTCTCTGAGACGGTTGTGGCACATATCACACTTGCCCACCACTCCACGCTCGGGATTGTATTGCGGCACGTCAATACGAACAATTCCACGTGCAGTACTGGCGGCCGATGCAGGCTTCTGCGCTGTGAATCACAACTCCTGGTACAGGATCTTTCCTGTAAGCTCTACGCAGTGGTTGCAGCCCATGAGAGATAATGGCGCTGTGTGTTGGGATAGCAGCCGCCCTCCACTTCGCCGACGCGTCTCCAGTTGAGTTCCGCTGGATTCCCGTTGTTCGTTGCAGGCCCCACACAGCACTTGCAGTCGATGCACTTCGTCATGTCGAAGTGGAAACGCTATTGTTCGCCCTCTTCAAGCGGACGCGACGGGATCAGTTCGCGCGGCGGATGTTTCGATCTGGACGAGGGCCTGCATGGCATCGCTTGCATAGCGCGACGGAGTAGCGGTATAGAGCAGCGGGCTCTCCATCAACGGCAGAGTTGTCACTGGCGGGCACCGTTACGGACCAAATCGTCCGGGCACACGCAGGCTACAGGTTCCACGAAGTCTCCTTCTGAACAAACAAAGCAAGTTCGCGCCGAGTTAAAAATTTGTATCGAAGGCGGTAGTCTTAACTTTTCCGAGTTTAAGTTCCGCTGACCGGCTTCAAAAAGAGACACGTGCGGGTCTGGTGAAGGTCGACCGTTAGCCTCATCACAAATAAGGGAAAAATCTACTAGCCAGCCCGGCCAATACAGGTTATCTTCAACTTATCAACGCACCCGTTCAGTTGTTAAAAGGTGCCATTGAATCCTTAAATTTCCACTCGGTTAATTAGTGGGAGTTCAAGAGCGGTAGCATGCCTTTACCTTCCAACGGGGCAGACGAGACCGCAATAATGCCCAGCGTCATATTTTATTTGAATCTTTCAAAGACATCGTTGGCCCACAAGCCATCAGAAAATCCTGCTGGGATTTTTATCGTTCGCGCTCATCGTCGGGGCACTCAGGTTAGTGTGAACAGGTCCTAATAGAACGCGGACCTCTGCCGGAGTCGAGGGTGTAGTCCTGCTCGTTTCAATTTATTTGCTCCAGCGAGCGGTATCGGTCGAAATTGATCGGGAATGGGTTCGTCCCATTAATAATAGAGTTCTTTAAAGACCACACACTCTCTCGAGTTACCGGCGACGCAGAAGTCGAAGCAGCATAGTCGAGGTGCCGACTTACCGGCCATGCGGCCGCTGCCAGATTATGCGAACCGTTGAAGTTGTTATTCGCAAGATGACGGGAGGCAACAATGACATCCATCGATTCAGGGCAACCTGCGAACAGGCCCGCGCCGTTAGGGGAGCTTCGTTCAATTTTCCGGCGGCGGCGCCGGCAGATCGTGATCACGTTTCTGTTGACGCTGGGTATAATCGCCCTTGCAACCTGGTTGGCTCCAGAAAAATACCAGGCCCACATGAAAATTCTGGTGAGGAATCAAAGGGCCAGTATAATCGTCACCAACGGCGTCGAAGCGCAGTTATCGCAACCTAACGAGGTCAGCGAAACCGAGATAAATACTGAGATCGAACTTCTCAGCAGTTATGATCTGTTACGTCAGGTAGTCACGGCTTCCGGCCTGGCAAACGAGAAGGGGGAGCCAAACGTCACACCGGCCGAAGCTCAGCGGCTAGCCGTCGAAAGAGCCGTGGTGAAGCTGCAGCGCGATCTTAAAATTTCGCCGGCACGCAAAACAGACGTTATCGAAGTCATTTACACATCCGAGAACCCGAGGAAAGCGGTCGAAGTGCTTCGCCAGTTGACATCGTCTTATCTCGAGTACCACCTTCGTGTCCACGGATCACCTGGAACACGGGATTTCTTCCTTCAAGAGGCAAGCCGATATCAGAATGACCTTAAGGAAATCGAGTCCAAGCTCACGAACTTTCGCCTGAAAAACGATATAGTGCTCTTCCAGGATCAGAAGAGCGAAATTATGAAGCAGGCAGAAGATGCCAATTCCGCTCTACTAGCAGCCGATGCGGCCATTCGTGACTATGCCGGTAAGATTGCGGACGAACATGCGAAGGCGGGCCAGGTGCCTTCTCGCATGATAACTCTGACGAGGACACTAACAAACCAGAACTCCGTCGAGCGGTTTGGGAGCATGCTTTTGGAACTGCAGAACCGCCGCACGCAACTCCTGGCAAAGTTCCGCCCGGACGATCGAACGGTGCAGGAGGTGTCGCAAGAGATCACTGACACACAGACAGCGCTCGATAAAGCCAAAGCGGAGACTGGCTCTGAGCAAGCCACAGATATTAATCCAATCCGTCAGAATCTGGAATTGGACTTGGCCAAAAACGAAGCAGAATACGCTGGTCTTTTGGCACGCCGGAAGGAGTTGGCGTCTCAATCTGCTGCCTATCGGATTCAGCTTTACAAGCTCGCAAATTCGACAACCGGCTACGACGACCTGTCAAGAACCCAGAAAGAAGCGGAAGAAAACTATCTTCTTTACGCGCGAAAGGCCGAGGAGGCGCGTATTGCGGATTCGCTTGATCAACACAAAATTTCGAATGTTGCTATCGCTGAAACGCCTGTTGAACCGACCAGTCCTTCGGAACCGAACAGGCCCCGAAATTTGGCGCTGGGAACCCTTCTGGCTGGATTCTTGAGTTTGGGCATAGCGTTTTGCGCCGAGTATCTGTCACAGCCTTTCTTCGACGTTCAAATAGATTCGAAAGCAAAGCTTGCAGGGCCCGATCCATCCAACCTGTTTGGCGATCTCATCCAAAAGCCGTCGGAGCTTGAAGCTCACCGGTATGCGGGTGCTGGCGCGGTCGGATGTGCGGATGGATCCTGCAATCCGGGCTGGCGCGCCACCTCGAGCAAATGACGGCCCGGACCCGGCGAGCTGGACTGGAATCTCCGGCAAGCGGAACTGTAAATATGAATTTTGCCAAAGAAACAGCGGCACGACCCAAGCTCTCCACCACTGGTGAGCCCTCCGAGCGGATACATGACATGTTCCCTCCGAATTCCGCAGTCGCGCCTTTCGGCGCGGGACAGCATGTCATTCAATCCTCAGAAGTCAGACCTGACGGTTCAATTTTGGTACAAAACTGGAGAGAACAATGAAACCGGCCTTCAATCAGGCATGTTTACTGGGCTTGGTCGCGACGGCGCTCGTTGCCCAAACCGTCCCATTTGCAGACAGGGAGTCTCGATATCACATTCAGCCATTGGACGTTGTAGAAGTGCATTACAGGTATTCGCCGGAATTTGATCAAACTGCTACTGTACAGCCAGATGGCTTCGTCTCGCTTCCGTTATTGGGAGATTTGAAGCTTGAGAGCCTTACGATCGGAGAGGCCAAAGCTGCCGTCCTCAGCAAAGCTTCGGAACGGCTGAGAGATCCCGAAGTCACATTTACTTTGAAGGAGTTCGAGAAGCCCTATTTCGTCGTAGGCGGGGAAGTCAATACACCCGGCCGCTATGACATGCGAAGCCCCATCAATGCCCTCCAGGCAATCTCGATGGCTGGTGGTTTCAAATCAGCAAGTGCTAAGCACTCCCAAGTCATCTTGTACCGAAAGGTGGGCCGGGACATGGTGAAAGCGGAAGTTCTTGATTTGAAAACCGCGCTGAATCGGTCTTCGGCGACAGAGCCGCTGCCCAATTTAAAACCAGGCGACATGCTTTTAGTGCCTCAAAATCAAATAAGCAAGGTAGAACGTATTATTAAGCTGGCTAACCTTGGAGCATACTTTCCACTGCCGTAAAGAGGTGATACTCAAGGGGCTCACTCGATAAAGTCCAGGCTCTCCACCCGCCATTCCACCGCGGCGGCCACCACTGATCCGTTATGGAAGGAATTAAACAGGCGCATTGCTCATCGTTGGAGCGGAGCACGGATATCTATCCCTGGTCACAGGTACGCTGGAAATAGGGAACGGATACTGATAAAGCAGGCGATAGACAAGGTTCTTGTCACGCTGCTCCGGACGTCCGGTCAAAATTCAGACGGCTCTGACCACCTGCGAACTGGCCGGCGTTGAAGCGCAATGCTTCATTTCCGACAACTGTGACTATGCAGAGGCCCAGCCAAAGCAACGCCACGTTATCAGCGTTGCAGTCGTGCAGCATGACGCGCGACTGCTGGCAAAACGTGCAATAGTCATCATCTGCGCACCTACCAGGATGCTGAAAACCACGTACATCCATGAGTGGTCATTGGACTTGACCCGAAGGTTTTATTAAGGACGCTGCCCGTTGTTGTGAGGGCGGACGGCGCATACTAACGGCCAAACCATCGCTAGCTTTGTCTGTTAAGGCCATGTTTTGCGGTTCACTACCCATGAATAAGGAGGAGTTGAGAGGAACATGAAGCGAATACTTGTGTGCGGCGCTGGCGGGTTCATTGGTGGACACCTGGTCAAGCGATTGAAGAGTGAGGGCAATTGGGTACGCGGCGTGGACTTAAAGACACACGAATATGCGTGCACCGCAGCCGACGAGTTTGTGATTGGTGACCTGCGTTTGCCCGCCGTGGTTGCAGGCGTGGTTGAAGGAATTGACGAGGTTTATCAGTTGGCCGCCGATATGGGCGGGGCTGGCTATATTTTCACCGGTGAACATGACGCGGAAGTCATGCACAATTCGGCGACGATCAATCTGAATGTGCTTGAGCACGGCAGGATCGCTGGCGTCCGCAAATTGTTCTACTCTTCTTCGGCATGCATTTATCCGGAGTACAACCAGCGCGATCCGGCGAATCCAAAGTGTAGTGAAGACTCGGCATACCCGGCGGCGCCGGACAGCGAGTACGGATGGGAAAAGCTTTTCAGCGAACGCCTGTATCTGAGCTACAGCCGGAATTTTGGCATGGAAGTTCGAATCGCGCGTTTCCATAATATATTCGGTCCGGAGGGGACGTGGCAGGGGGGCAAGGAGAAAGCGCCGGCTGCTCTGTGTAGAAAAATTGCTGTAGCCAACGACCCAGACGAGATCGAAATCTGGGGTGACGGTCTTCAGACGCGATCGTTTCTTTACATCGATGAATGCCTTGAAGGCGTTCAGAGGCTTATGCAATCAGATTTCACTGGGCCAGTGAACATCGGTTCCGAAGAAATGCTAAACATCAATGAGCTTGCGATGCTCATCATGGAAATTGCGGGAAAACCACTGCGCATCAAAAACATTCCCGGGCCACTCGGCGTCCGTGGGCGAAACTCCGATAACCGGCTAATCCGGGAACGCCTCGGCTGGGCGCCTCACCGGTCCCTTCGGGAAGGCATTTCGACAACCTATAAGTGGATTCAGCAGCAGGTGGAAGCGACTCACGACCGGCATCCCGCCGTTCTGGCTGAAGTTGCCGGCTGATGTTCATGGCTGGATAAACCGCTGCAAGTATTGGCCACAAAACAGATCCCAGCTAAGCACCACGCATTCAATCGAAGTTGCAAGCCGGCGCACGCGTTGTCCTATCGGCTTGGCATGCACGGCTGCCTTCAATCGGGTCGAATACACGCGACATTGCGTGAAACTGCTGCCCAGACTGACCTTCTTGGGATTCAGATCATAATTGTGGTACGGCATTGTCGGCCGTCTCGCGCAACGTTCGCCTGAACCATGCGGGCTCTCTCCAGCAGGGCTCGCATTAAACTTTCGTCGAAACTTTCCATCGAGCATGATTTTTCTCCGCGAAAACCCAGGTGTGTAAAATGATCAGTTCCAACGACAAGCGGACCTTGCGTCTAATCAATGGGGTAGTCAACGCCAGTGTTGTGTTGCTGGTGTTGGCAGGTGTCTTTATCGGACTGAATTGGCAGCAGATGCCGGGCGGCCTGGGAGACTTCCTGGCTATCCGCATCACAGTCAAGAACCTGTTCATCGCCGCGGTTTGTCTTGTCGGCGGCGCAACCGCTTTTCATGTATGCGGCTTGACTCAACCGGCACCCAACGAGCCAGCTCGAAAGGAATTCGTTCGAATAACCATGGCTTGTACTGTGACGGCGGTGTTTGCGCTGTTATTCCCTCTGACCAGTAATGGCAAAGCGTTTGATGAGGCGATTGCCTTCTATTTCCTGCCGGTTGCGATTGTCGCATGTCTGTGCGGAAGACTGGTGGCGCGCGCCTTCGCAGAGCGATTTGTTCGGACGCTGGATAGTACGCGTGAGCTGATCATAGTTGGCAGCGGTCCCCGCGCGCTGGCTGTCTACAATCAGATCCGGGAAAAAGGCTCCAACCAGCTCAGCCTCCTCGGCTTTGTGGATTCCCCCGAAGGCCATCATTATGTCCCGGATGAGATTCGCAGCAGATTGATAGGCTCCCTTGAGCAGCTGGAGGACATTCTCATGCAGCAGCCTGTGGATGAAGTGCTCATTGCTCTGCCAGCGGAATCATGCTTCAGGAAAATTCAGAGCGCACTGACTATCTGCGAACGTGCGGGTGTCGAGGCGAGGTATTCGTTGTCGGATCTCTTTGCGCTTTCCGTTGCGAGGCCTCGACTCGAGCCCGAGGGCGGAGTGTCTGTCATGAGCATGAAAGTTGTGCATGACGACGCCCGCGTGCTGGTGAAACGAGCCATCGACATAGTTGGCGCTGTTATCGGGTTAATAATATTTGCTCCGTTAATGCTGCTGATAGCTGCCGCTATTAGACTGACCAGCCCCGGAGCCGCTCTGTTTGTTCAAGAGCGCTACGGGTTCCGCAAGCGGCGGTTCCCAATGTTCAAATTCCGGACAATGGTGCGCAACGCTGAAGAACTGCAGGCAGGCCTCGAATTACAGAATGAAGTCCGCGGGCCGGCGTTCAAGATACGAAAAGATCCGAGAATAACGCCACTTGGTCGAATTTTAAGAAAGACTTCGATGGATGAACTTCCTCAACTGTTTAATGTGTTGAGAGGCACGATGTCTCTGGTGGGCCCTCGTCCCCTTCCGATCAGGGACGTGTCCCGATTCAGCAATGCGGCACTCATGAGACGATTTAGCGTGAAGCCAGGGTTGACCTGTCTTTGGCAGATAAACGGTAGAAGCAACACCGACTTTGATCACTGGATCAAACTGGATTTGCAGTATATCGACGAATGGTCTCTGGGGCTTGATATGGAAATCCTGCTCAAGACCGTGCCCGCCGTCTTCAGGACACGCGGCGCGGTTTAGCAGGCGTGGCAGAGGTCTTCTGCATCAATGTCCGCAGGCGAATCTGCCTGTGCGAACAGAAGCCACCATTGCCGGCAACCGCCGGATCTGAAGACGCGAATAAGACAAGCAATGGATAAAAAGTCAAATCCCGAATCAGATTGGTCCAACGTTCCGGCGGGCGCCGGAAGAGTGTGGGCGTGCATTGCAGTATTCAACAGAGTCCACTATACTCGCCGCTGCCTGCAATTACTCCGGGTTCAAACCTATCCCGCAATTACGCCGGTCGTGGTCGATGACGGCTCGCGCGACGGCACCTCAGCTATGGTCATTGCCGAGCATCCGGAGGCAGTTCTGCTTCAAGGTGACGGGTCGCTCTACTGGACTGGGGCAATGCACCGCGGTGTTTCTCATATCCTTGCCCATGCCGCCGAAAACGACTACACACTGCTTTTGAATGATGACTTGATGTTCGAAACAGATTTTGTCGAAAAGCTGATTGAAGCCGCAAAACGGCGCCCACGTTCCCTGATTCAGGCGGTGGAAACGTGCGCGGAAAATACGGATGTAATTTGGCAAGGCGGTGTTCGGATGAACTGGTGGACCGCCGAGCACCGGCGCCTGAACCATCACCGCCGCATTTCGGAGTTCCCGTCGGGACATTTCGAACCATCGGACTATGTAACTGGTCGGGGTGTGATCGTTCCGATGGAAGTATTTCATACTGCGGGTAATTACGACGCGAGTTACAGACAATACGGAGACCCCGAATTTGCCCGCCGAGCCGCCAGGGCTGGCTACGAGCTACTTGTAGCGTATGACGTGCCAGTTGTGAGTTATGACAAGGGCAGGAATCTGAACGAGACCGAATCGTATTTCCTGTCAGACTTAAAAACCTATTACTTTGGCATACTGTCCAGCGCTCGGCTTGGAACACGATGGAAAAATGCGATGGACATGACGGATTCGCTTATACAGGGTCTGGTGTTCTTTTGTTGTGACGTTGTACGTATCACCTGGCATTTTGTCAGACGTTTGAAAATCCGACCGCCAGTTCACTCTACAACCTGATCACATCGATCTCCTCACGAGTACATCGTTCCACATATGATAACTGAGAACTCACCCACCGGACGGGATAACGGTAGAAATGAATCTGCAGCGAGGATATCGGTTATTATGCCGGTCCTTAACGCCCGACCTTTTTTGAGCGAATCGATCGGCAGCATTCTCTCCCAGTCCTTCAGGAACTTTGAACTAATCGTTGTCGACAACGGCTCAACAGACGGCAGCATGGAATTTGCCGCCTCTTTGCCCGATCCTCGTATTCGCGTCATCAGCGAGGCTCGCCCCGGTACGGCGCACGCCATCAATGCTGGTATCGCCGCAAGCACGGCCCCGATGCTGGCAGTACTGGATGCTGATGATATTGCTGCTCCAGAGCGATTATTTCTTCAATATTCTTTCATGCGGGAAAACCCGGACACAATTCTGCTTGGTGCAGGTTTCTCGTTTATCATCGGCAAGGAGATCGTGCCGGTGGCGCCGCCGCTCGTCCGTCATTCGGAAATTCGCCAGTCGCTACTCCAGGGATTCGCGCCGATTTCTGCCGGCAGCTCTATGTTTCGCGCGGCGGAAGCGAAATCTATCGGAGGGCACTGCCTGAATGGGCCGGCTCATGACGTCGATTTCTTTCTCCGGATGAGCGAGATCGGTAAATGCCGCAATTTACCCGTTACGTTGCATTACTACAGGATGCATAGTGGTTCTTCCACCGCCTCCACTACCGCCATTATTACAGAGCACAAGATGTTCGCCGTTGCGTGCGCGATTGCGCGTGCTGAGGGGGTACCGGAGCCAATCTTTGCCGACTTTCACGAGACGTGGCGCAAGCGCCCTCTGTTGATTAAGTTAAGAGATCGGGCGCGGGACCTCTCAGGCAAAGCCTATAGAAGAGCTATTCTTCAACGCGCCAGCGGCAAGCGCTTTTCGTCCGGACTTGGCTTTCTATGTTCGGCCGCGCTGAATCCGGGCGCGGCGATCTGGCGGATAAAGCGACAACTCAGCGTTCTAACTCTGCAGACTCCAGCCGCGCGGACTCAGTAGACTTGATCGCGGCGGATCGCACAAACTGAAAAGATGACTCCGCTCCGGAATCCAGTTCGTCTGAGGCGTGTTGTAGTGAATGCTGACGATTTCGGCATGTCAGGCCGGATTAATAAGGCCATAATACTGTCCTTTGAGCAACACCTCATCTCGAGCGCCACGATTATGGCTAACATGCCTGAGTTCCAGGAGGCATGTTCTCTGATCCGCCAATACTGCCTGCAGGGAAAAATCGGCCTGCATCTGAACTTTACGAGCGGTATGCCTTTGACCGCGACTGCTTCAAATTGCCCCCGGTTGTGCGACGCGGGCGGATCCTGGTGCCCCCGGAGAAGAGTATTAAGGCTAACTGCCGAGGAGGCAGCCGCGCTGGATTTGGAGATAAACGCTCAGGTTCAGGCTTGTGAAAAAAATGGAATCACTCCAACCCATTGGGACTCTCACCATCACATGCACACAGAGTTCGGTATCACCCCAGTCGTGATTCGGGCAGCGAAGCGGATGAAAGTGAAAGGTTTGCGACTCGGGATAAACTGTGGGGCAGGGCGAGAGGGCGCCTCAATTCCTCACCGGTTGGCGGGCATGGCGTATCGGACCGCTTACAACACTCGCGTCAGACTCCACGGGCTTGCCCGGACCGTATACTTCGGCGACGCCCTGGACACAGTCGACATCCTGAGAACGACCGAAGCTGACACGGAAGTCATGGTTCACCCGATGCTGGACGCACAGGGGCGGCTGGTCGATTGGGACGGTAAGGATCTGAAAGCGCGGATTGAGGAACTTCACATCCCGCCGGCCGAGATGAGCAGCTACGCCGCTCTTTAGCCTCAGGCTAATATTCGTAACTAAATTATTTGGCCTCTCGATGCAGCCAGGAGTGCGCCGGCAGGATTCGCGCAGCGGGGCATCGCAGCCAGGAGTCATTTTGACCTTCGCGGGGTGAAAGAGTATCAGTGAGCAAAATCAATGTTGTCGGCATTCCGATCAGCACAACGAGCTACGAAGGCGTGGTGAAGTCCGTCAATCAATGGCTGACCCAGAGGACGGCGCAATCGTCTCATGCAAAGTACATCTGCGTCACCTCTGTTCACGGCATTATCACAGCACGGACGGACGAGCAGTTGCGTGCCGCTCTTAATGACGCAGATATCGCAACTCCGGACGGGATGCCTGTGGTTTGGGCTCTTCGGTCGTTCGGTGCAACAGAGCAAAGGAGGGTCTACGGTCCTACTCTTATGCTGCGGCTCTGCGAGGCTGCGGCGCGACGCGGGTCAGGCATATTTCTTTATGGAGGCAGGCCGGAAGTTTTGCCGCAGCTCCGGCAACGGCTTTCCGCAAAAGTTCCGGGTCTCAAGATCGCCGGCATGTATTCGCCACCATTTCGACCGCTTTCGTCAGAAGAGGACGCGGAGATCATAAGGATGATTCGGGAAAGTGGCGCCGATCTGATTTTTGTGGGCATCAGCACGCCCAAGCAGGAAAAATGGATGGCGGACCATCGCGATCACTTTCCTGGGACTGTCATGACCGGAGTCGGCGCAGCCTTCGACTTTCACGCGGGGCGTGTAAAGCAGGCGCCCGCGTGGATACAGAGGGCCGGTTTTGAATGGTTATTTCGTCTGACGATGGAACCGGCCCGTTTGTGGCGGCGTTACCTGCTCGTCACACCGCAATTCCTGCCGTTATGGGGTCTCCAGAAAGTGCGCTCTGTGCTCGAAGAGAGATCGGCAGGATGAGCAGGAGCGAGATCGCGTGAGAATTCTACTTTCGGCGTTTGCATGTGATCCCGGACTCGGCTCCGAGGAAGGAGTGGGATGGGAATGGGCCTATAACCTCGCCCGCGCAGGTCAGGAGGTTTGTGTCCTGACCCGAGATTATTATCGCGACGCTATCGAAGAGGCGCTAAAGCATCTTCACCTGCCTACGCTCCGGTTCGAGTACGTGAGTGTGAAACATGTCCGGTTCTGGATGCCAGGGGTCGGCGTCTATCCCTATTACACATGCTGGCAATGGAATGCCTATCGCCGGGCGAAACACCTTCATCGGGAGCAGCAATTTGCCATCGTTCATCACGTTACCTACAGCGCGTTCCGGAATCCTTCTTACCTTTTCATGCTTCCGGGCACCGCGTTTGTGTTCGGTCCTGTCGGCGGGGGCGAACGCGCACCACGCGCGCTGCGGGTGAGTATGTCTAGGCAGGCACGGGTTTTTGAAAGTGCACGAGACATTGCGAACCTCCTTCCTCATTTCGATCCTTTTTGGCGATTGATGCTCAAACGAAGCGCCCGGATCGTAGCGAAGACCGAGGAGACGCGTGCCAGTCTTCCACGGAGCAGCATGAAGCGCACCATAATCAGCATGGAGCACATGATTACCGAGCGGCCCCGTCTCGCGGGCGGGATTCGTCGCGTGCCGCCGCTAAAGCTTCTTTTTGCCGGCAGACTTTTGGCCTGGAAGGGTGTTCATCTCGCTTTGAGGGCGCTGGCTCTTGTCCTCGAAAAGGAGCCTGCCGAATTGACGATCGTCGGTAAAGGTCCTGAAGAGGATCGGTTAAAGGCTGATGTCAAGCGATTGAATTTGGAGAAATTCGTCCACTTCGCCCCCTGGATGCCTAAATCGGAAGTACTTGACTTGTACTCCACTCACGATGCCCTGCTGTTCCCCAGTCTGCACGACTCGAGCGGAACGGTTGTGATGGAGGCGATCACGCACGGAAGGCCCGTGATATGCCTGGATCTGGGTGGGCCTTCAGTAACCGTAGACGAGAGTTGTGCGCGCATTGTGAACACACGTCATAAAACCGAGGAGCAGGTAGTTCAGGGAATGGCGAATGCTGTCCTGGAATTCTGCCTGATGTCCCCGGAGAATTGGGAGACTCTGCGGCGAGCAGCGGCGAGGCGCGCCCAGTTGTATACTCCCAGCCAGGTCATCGGGCGGGTTTACGGACCTTTGATCGGATCGTGCATCACCGAGAGCATGGATGACATGCTGGTCTCCTCCAGGTGAGGCAGAGCAAAAAAACCAGCATTACTTCCGCCATTGACTAATGTCTGATCAGCTTACACAACGTTCTTTTTCTGCCTTGGGGTGGGGGTATGCAGGCTATGCAACAAGGGCGGCTGTCGGGTTTGCCAGTGGACTGGTTCTCGCGAGGCTTCTTGGGCCAAAACCATTTGGCCAGGTTGCAGCAGCGTCGCTGGTCTTTCAGTTTGCCAACCAGCTGGCTGATGGCGGTCTGAATCTGGCCCTTGTGCAGGCTGCTGAACTCGACGAGTACGGCATTCGGTTCGGCTTCACGTTCCAGATGCTGGTCGGCATCATTCTGACAGTTTCGTGTGTGCTGCTGGCACCGCACGTTGCGACGGCATTTAACGATCCTGCAATCACAGACGTCCTTAGAGTTACCTCGCTCCTCTTTATCCTGCAGGCATTAGGTCAGGTTTCAGCTGCATTACTCAAGCGGCAGTTGGCATTCCGCCGGCTGCAAACGATTCAGATCGGATCTTATCTTCTTGGGTACGTACTGGTAGGAGTAGCTGCGGCCATGCGCGGCTGGGGCGTGTGGAGTCTGATCGCTGCCCAAATGGTGCAGAGCGTTTCGTTTTCGCTGATGGCTTTTATCCAGGCGCCCTACTCGCTGAAGCCATATTTCACGAAGCGCAGTCTCACGCTTGTGCGTTTCGGTATAAAGGTGACTGGCGCGAACATTCTGAACTGGAGCCTGAGCAACTTCGACAACGCAGTTGTCGGACGATCGTTCGGCTCAGCGGCATTAGGGCTTTACAGCCGGGCATTCAACACTGTGAGCAGTCCGGCGGATGCAGTTGTTGGTACATGGCAGCAGGTCCTTTTTGCGGGTTGTTCACGTGCCGGCGGACGCAAACCGGCCCTGCGGCGTGCCTACCTGGCATCCATATCTGCTATAACTTTGATCACGCTGCCAATATTCTGGAGCGTGGCCGTGATTGCGCCCACTGTTGTTGCGGTACTCTACGGCCATCTGTGGACAGGAATCGTGCCGCTCCTGCCGCCTCTTGCCATTGCTATTACAGTGAACGCAACGATGGCACTTGCGGGACCCATACTGGGCTCGGTGGACCTGGTCAAGTATGAACTGAGAGCGCAGTTTATTTCTCTGGTAGTAGCTGTCGCGGCGTTTCTTGTGGCGGCGCGGTATTCCATGACAGTTTTGGCGTGGATCGTGTTAGGCGTATATTTCGTACGCCTGGCAGTAGTCACGCAACCTACTTTGCAACTGCTGAATCTTCGCTGGATACACGTTTTCAGAGCGGCGCGTGGTTCGATTGCTCTGGCATGTTTTACGGCATTAGCAGTTTTCGGCTCCGATCGTGCCACCAGCGGGTGGGGTCATACCGGGCCCGTGACCAGTTTGATCATTTCTATACTGTGCGGCGCCATCACAGCCGCCGGCACCTTCGTTTGTGCCGGAGACCGCATTCTTTCGCAGGAGCTAGTCGCTTTTCTGATACAGGTTTCGGGCTCTCTGCCGTCCCGGTTGGCGCGGAAACTGGAACAGATTGCTGCGAAACAGGCTATGAGAAGCGGTATCGCCGGGCTGAAAACGGATGAGGCTGCGTCTGAAAATTCAAGCCGATCCACTCGGCTGTTTGTTGCCACGATGATGACGCCGAGCGGCGACACGGGAGTGCAAACCCATTTCGCCGAATTCCGCCGTGAGCTCAACAATTCTGGATTCGCAACGGAATTGCTCACGCCACAATCTGCTCCCCGTGCTGCCTGGTTTTTCACTCACGCCATTGGAAGAGTGGTTGGGTTGCTTCATCTTCGGAAAGCAAGGCTTTATACCTGGATCCACATCGATCAGTTTCTGCTGCGGTCTGCGATGCGCCGCCATCTGCCGCCAAACAGTCCGTGGACAATTTATGCTCAGTGTCCACGGTCGGCTCTCGCCGGCATGGGACTGCGAAGGCTCCCTTCACAAACAGTCGTCATGATGGTTCACTTCAATCGCTCTCAAGGCGAGGAAATGTCCGATCGAGGCTGGATCAAAAAGGGAGGGATGATCGATCGGGAAGCGAGAGCGATTGAGAGGCAAACACTGCTGGGCGTCGACCGGGTTGTGTATTGCTCAGGATTCATGCGTTCGTTTTTGACGTCCACAATCCCCGGTCTGGCCTTCCGGCCGCACGTCGTGATTCCGAATTTCGTGCAGCGCCCGCTTCCGGCTGAAGACGGCCCCAGCGGCGATGTCATCACGATTGGGACCATTGAACCAAGGAAAAACCAGCAGGCTATTCTTCGAATGCTGGCAGAAGCACGGAAGCGTGGACGAGCATATACGTTGACGATTGTCGGCACTGGCGAACTTCACGCCGAAATGCAAGCACTTGCGAATGAACTGGGGATCGGCGACCTGGTTGTATTTGCCGGATACGTTCACAATGCCTCTTGTTTACTCCATCGCCACCGACTCTATGTTCAGGCCGCCAAAATGGAGAACATGCCGATCGTACTACTTGAAGCCTTTTCGGCCGGACTGCCGGTGATGGCTCCGGCAGTCGGCGGCATTCCCGAGATCCTCGCAGACGGCGCTGAAGGCTACTTCTGGGATCCAGATGATGCCCCGGCGGGCGCTGAGCGACTTATCTCCATTCTTGACAATGAGAGACTGCGGCGGGTTATGGGAGCGAATGCGCTGGCCACTTACGACGCCCGCTTTCGAAGCGACCATGTGGCGCAGTTGCTCTACAGGTTTGTAACAGGCAACGAAAGCTGGGCGAACGAAGAGCTTTCATCCGCCTGCCATGTCTCGTAGGCCCCAATGACGGTCTACTACTCTCACGATATCTTTTCTGCACAGGCCTATGGAGGAGTTTCCCGATACTTTGTAGAGCTCATCAGGCACATGCCTGAGTCAGAAATTCAGGTTGAGATACTTGCAGGACTGCATATCAGCCGCCACCTGGACTCCGGGCCGCGCGTTAAAGGCATTCGAGTACCGGAAATTCCCCGTAGTCACAAGCTGATGCATTCGTGCAACGAGCTCTTTCAAAAAACGGTTTTGCCAAAAGTGAACGGCGGCATTGTGCATCAAACATATTTTTTCAAGCCGCCTGTCAAACGTAAACAGAAGCTGGTGATCACTGTTCACGATATGATTCACGAGATCTTCAGCAAAGACTTTGATGACAGTGAGCGGATGAGTGACCTTAAGCGGCAGTATTGTGCCGCTGCCGATCAGATTATCGCCGTCTCTCATTCCACAAAAGAGGATCTTATAGAGCGCTTCAATATAGATCCCGAAAAAATCGCAGTGGTCCATCACGGCGTGACTTCGCTGGGCAATGGATCTGCGAAATACAGACAGACGTCGGCGCCTTATCTGTTATATGTTGGCAAGCGGGGCGCTTACAAGAATTTCAAGGGTCTTGCGGAGGCTTACGCCGCTTCCGACCGTCTCCGCCAGTCCTTTGACCTGGTGTGCTTTGGCGGTGGCGCATGGGCTTCTGAGGAAGAGGAATTGCTCAGAAACCTGAAGCTCAGCCATAAAGTAAAGGTCGTGTCTGGTGACGACGGGCTCCTGGCGCATTATTACGAAACGGCACACGCCCTGGTCTATCCGTCTCTTTATGAAGGATTTGGCATTCCGCTGATTGAAGCTATGAGCGTCGGGTGCCCGGTAATCTGTTCCAATACAAGTTCTTTGCCCGAGGTTGCCGGCGACGCTGCGGCTTACTTCGACCCTCGTGAACGGGAGAGTATGACCGCTATCATCGAAAACGTCCTGTTTTCCGACAGCAAACGCGCAGAATTAATTAAAAAGGGAGCTTGCAGGGTGAAGCAATTCAATTGGAAGACCGCGGCGTCGGAGACGGTCAAACTATACACGAGATGCGCGAATTGAAGTATTCAACCGCCAACTTCCGCTGGATGCGATCTCGAGAGAGAGATTCACGGTTCGTATAAACATATGTTGTCTTCGCCTTCAAGTTCTGAGTCAATGGCTTCCGACGGGCCCACGAAAAGGAGATCAGAATGATTCCGATTGTCTCAGTCGGATTCATCCTCTGTGCGCTGCTCTGGTGCGCTGTGCTGCTCTGGCGCTATCCGGCTGAAATGGCGATGGCTGTTCTTGGCGCTGTTGTGCTCCTCGACTCCCTGGGGGTGACGCTTCTGGAACTCAACGTCGGCGCCACTATTTACCAGGACGATGTCGCCTGCGCAGCTCTGGTTGCGGCTGCTTTAATTATCGCCGCACGAAATCGCGCATTTCCGAGGCATTTTTGCCGGCCGGCGTTGATTCTTCTGGGACTCGCCGGACTCAACTTCCTCCGCGGTGCGTTAACCTACGGCTTAAAGCCAGCAGGCAATGGTGTTCGGATCCTGGTCTTCCTTATCGTGCCATTTCTCGCACTCGATGTTATCGGGCCCGCTCTCAAACTCTCCATTTTTTCCCGGGCGGCATCCTGGCTCTGCGGCGCCGCGTTTCTGTTCACGGCCTTGTCCATTGGAAGATGGGTGGGTATATTGCCCGTCACGGATACCGGTGTGGATGACCCGTTCCGCCAGATCCCCCGCGTCCTCGGGGCAGATTATCCGATGATTATCGCTCAGGCTCTGATAATTGTCATTGGTTTGCAATGGAGCCGCAGCCTAAAGCTGACCGGAATGCTAACGGTCGGGCTGCTGGCTACTGTCGTTCTGATATCCCAGCATCGAAGCGTGTGGCTGGCAACTTTGGCAGGGCTTGCGTGGCTCGCCTTCCAGTCTTTGCGCTACATCCCCCTGAGACGCTGGATGCAATTTGCGCTTGCGGGCACTGCTGTCGCGGGAATCGCTTTGATACTGCTTGTGGCATCAGGACGAACGGAGATACTAACCTCGATGCTTCAGGCTAATATCGAGGAAACGGGACAACAAGACAGCACTCTGGCATGGCGGCTCAGTGGATTCGGCGAAGCGATTGACCGCACGTTTTCGAGTGGGCCTGCCACCATGTTATTAGGTCCTCCCTCCGGCCGGGATCTGAGTGATGTAGCCAGCGAAGCCTCACTTCATATCCATAACCGTTACATCGACACTCTGGCCTATTACGGAGTGGGGGGACTGGTACTCCTGTTGATATGGCTTGGGCTTATGGTGGCGCGTATCGCGCAATTGAAGAGCCTGCCTGTGTATTGCGAAGCCGCGTCATTCACTGGCCCTATATTGCAGGCCATAATGCTGTCAGAGCTTGTATACTTCCTGGGCTATTACGGCAACATTCTGCATGGCGTCCTCCTGGGTTTGTTGTGGGCGGCCTCGGCGCAGCCGTCCGAATCGATCGAGGCCTTCCATGCCGGGACTCTGCGCAGCGAATCTCCAGTATCGACTCCAGTGTTCATTTAGAGAGAAGTGCCTGCACAGGCTCGCCAGGCGCTTTGCCGATGAGCCCTTTTCAGACTATGTTCCAGGATCAAATAATTACTGTGCAGGAAAGAGAACACCGACGTGTGCTTCCTGCATATTCGCTGCATCTCGATTTGGTCCGCGGTTTGGCCGCTCTCCTGGTCTTCGTTGGGCATCTTCGGCTCATCATTACTGGCCATACTGGAGCGGCTTCAGCCTCTAACGGAGTTGGCGCCATTCTGCATCACCCGGCGAACGCCACCGGCCTCGGCCATGCCAGTGTCGTTATATTTTTCGTCCTCAGCGGATACCTGGTCGGCGGCAGCGTACTCCGGGATCTCGGCCGCAATGCTTTTTCGTGGTCCAAATACGCCGTCAGGCGGCTTAGCCGATTGTGGACTGTTCTCATTCCCTGTTTGCTGATTGGTGGTTCGATCGATTACCTGACGAGCCGTTGGTTTGCAAACACGCAAGTGTTCGTTTCGGGCGAGTTCACTCAGGAACTCCACGGTTTCCCCGGTGTTTTGGATTTCGTCAAGTACTTGAGCTTCCTGCAATCCATCGACCGCCTGACGACAAAGCCCTTCGGGACTAATGTGGCGCTCTGGAGCTTGTCCGCTGAATTCTGGTATTACGTCCTCTTCCCCCTTCTCGCAGCAGGAATTCTATCAAGGTCCCGCACGAAGCTGTTTCGGGTGAGTCTGGCAGTCCTGACAGCGTGCCTTATGTGGTTCCTGGGGAAGAGTCTCATGCAGTATTTTCCGCTTTGGCTCTGCGGGGTGGCGGCTTACCTGGCACCGATGAAGATACCGGCAAGGATTCAAAAGGCGCTTATAGCAGGTTTGGTGCTCCAGTTTTGCATGGTACTTTACTTCTGTCGTGCGCACGAAGTCGACCCCCTGGCGGCGGACGTGTTCATTGCGCTTTCATTTACATGTTTGCTCTATGCGCTGCTTCATAGACTCGAATCAGCGGGAAGTTCTGTGTACGCCCGGATTGCGCATGGGCTCTCATTTCCTTCTTACACCCTGTATGCATCGCATATCCCAATTTGCATTTTTCTGGCAGCATTCTTCGAGGCCCGGACGCCTGAATTGTTCCGCCATACATACACGGTCACTGCTCTCGTCTTCGTGCTTGTTCTGATTTACGCCGGTATCATGTACATGTGCTTCGAACGGAATACGGATCATGTCCGTCGCTTTCTTGAAGATCACTTTTTGACGGGTCATAGTGCAAAACGTGCTGCCGTTGCCGGACTGAGGGCCTAGCAACGGCAGCTCCTGATCGTCTCTCCCGCGCCTATCTATGGTGCGTAGGGTACCGGACCCTGATCCGTTGCCAATGCCGTGAATTGAATCGAGCTGAATGCCGGGGAGGACGATGACATCGAGTAATTGCCTGAGTTAGGATCGGCAAATTGCGGGTTCGCGTAAACGGCGGCGCTATCAACGACGGGCAGATTGTTCGGTATGCCCTGGCCCGTCGCCGAGTAGTATAAGTTCCCCGAATCAGCGGGCGGCGAATCACCGGCCACTGTATTCATTGTCCAGGTTGCTCCCGAAGCGCCTCCCGCGAAATAAACGATATTCTTTGCGAACGTATTTGCGACCATCCCGTAATTGCCGGGAACCCGCGCCGTCTCGATCCAGTCCTGGTAGATTCCAATCTGCGCCCCGCTGGAAAGATCGAAGATATTGTTCACGACCGTGTTGTGATCACCCCAGTTCATATGCAATCCGAATTGGCCGCAGGTACGGCAGAGGTTGCCGCTTACAAGGGCATTCGATGTCGCGGCATCGAGATATATAGCGATGGATTCATCGGTCAGTGTGCCGTCGCCATTCCCGTTGACGATGTTATTTGTAATCTGGAGACCTGTGGCAACGTGAGTCATGTCGTAAAAGTAGAGCGCTCCGGTGTCCCAGGAACTGGTATTGACATTGACAAGGACGTTCCGGTCCATAACAACGTTGTTATTGGGCGCGTCAGTGGGCCCGGCGCCGAAGTTGACGCCGCCACCCTGCGTGTTCTTGATCATGTTATGGGTGATTTTGGTGCCGTTGCAACCGATTCCCAATTCAATCGCCCAATATGGCACGCTACCGCGGCCGCCCGATATGGTACCCGGGAACTGTCCGTTGATCGTGTTGCTGTCGATGGTAGCCCCGACAACCCAGTAACCACTGATCGCGTTCTGGTTGTTGTTCAGGAAAGTATTCCATCTGATTTTTGCGTTTGTACTGTATCCGACATCCAGACCGCCGGCTCCCATGTTCTGAATCTGAAAGCCCTCAAGTGCGAACCGGTCTGTTCCATTGATGTTGATTCTGCCGGTATTGCTACCTTCGAGGATGACGACTTCTCCTGGATAGGCGAGCCACGTATCCCCATTATCGGGGCTTGCGAAATTCATACCCGAGGCGATTGAGTAGGTACCGGCGCGGACAATTACGTTCTTTATGGTTGTTGAGCCTTGTATCGCGCCTTGTGCCCGGCTGAGAGTTTTGAACGGTCCGTCCGTGCTCTGCTGATTTGGCGAAATGAGCAGGCCAGACCAGGAATCGTTGCCGTTCAGAGCAGAAACATAATACCCAGCGCCAACTGCAGCCGAAACGGACAATGCGTAGCTTTGACTCGCCTGGTTCCCGGCGCTATCACGGACAGTAGCCGTGAAGGAGTATGATCCACTTGCCGCCGTACCCGAAATAGTGCCCGCCGAACTGAGAATTAAACCAGCTGGTAAAGTGCCAGACGACACACTCCACGTATAAGGCGGCTTTGCCCCCGATGCGGCAAGTGTAGTGCTGTAGGGTGTGCCTGCTGTGGCGTTTGGAATCGAGGCCGTTGTTACCGTCAACGAAGGGATCAGTGTCAGGGCGGCTGTGGCGGACTTGGTCGAATCAGCCGTGCTAATCGCGCTCACAGTCACACTCTGAGCTGCTGTGACGCTCGCCGGCGCCGTGTACATTCCAGAGGCGGAAATGGTGCCAACAGCCGGATTCAGGGCCCACGTCACTGTCGTGTTGCTGGATCCGGCAATTGTGGGTGTGAACTGCGCGGTCTGTGCCGCCATGAGCGTCGTCGAAGAGGGGGTCAGTGCGATCTGAACAGTGCTGGAAACTGTCACCGTCGCGGTGGCGCTGTGATTCAAAGCCCCGCTGGTAGCATTGATGGTAAGTGTCGAGGTGCCCTGGGTTGTGGTCGAAGTCTTCAGGGTGCCGGTCGTGCTTCCGGACCCGGTAAGTGACGTTGGCGTGAATGAGATCGAGGCGCCCGAGGGCAGGCCGCCGGCAGTCAGGTTTACTAATCCATTGAAGCCATTCAGAGCGTTCACCGAAACCGTGAACTGAAGAGAACCGCCGGGGACGATCGCCTGTGACGACGGTGTAACCGAAACGCTGAAGTCCGGGACGGAAGGAACGATCTGGATACCATTCAGCGGCGCCCGAGGAGCCCAATCCGCAGCCCCCGGAGTCGCCGTCAAGGTAAAGCTCGAGCCGACGCTGATTCGACCGAAAAGAACGTAATTGCCGGCCGAGTTGTTTGCCTGGACCATGGTGCCGTTGAAGTTAACATTCGGAGCGTCAACAAGGTTAATGCTGGCCGTGGTGATACCCGGGCCTTTGATCTGGTAATTGCCGGTTCGTGAGGAGCCTCCGTTATCACCGTCGACGTAGGCATAGACGTCGTAGACCCCTGCGACGAGGCCGTTGACGGTAACCGAACTCGGGTTGTTGCCAGCGTCCAGATACCCCCGCATCATTCGGTTATTGCCTGCCAGATCGGAGATTGAAGTGCCCCAGCCGCCGTCTGAAGTCCACTGTACCGACGCGCCGGTTGCAGATCCGGTCTCAGTGACCAGAGCCAGAGGGGAACTACTCGATGCACCCACAGCGCTGTTCCAGTTGGATTTAGTCACAACCCCAGCAGTTTCAGTGGCCGCCATGGCGGTCCCGTTGCCCACAAAATCAATACTGATTGCAGCCGGAACAGGAGGAGGAGCGCCAACGACGAGGCTGACTGAGGCTGAATGACTTAACGATCCGCTTACGCCTTTGATGGTCAAGGCCGATGTGCCCGGCGGGGTACTTCCGATCGTGGTGATGGTCAGCGTTGAGGTGCCTGAAGTAGTAATTGCGGCAGGGCTGAAAGAAGCCGTCGCGCCTGCCGGCAAGCTGGTGGCGCTCAGACCCACTGTGCCGACAAAGCCGGTTACTTGTCCGACGGCGACATTGAAGGTGGTGGATTTGCCTGCGATTATGGTCTGGGAACCGGGCGTCGCTGCGATGGTGAAATCCGGCTGCGGCACCGATACCGGAATGATCTGGATACCATTAACCGGGGCTCTGGCCGCCCATCCCGCGGCTCCTGGGGTCGCAGTCAGAGTGAGTGTGGAAGACACCTTCAAGCTGCTGAAAAGAACGTAATTTCCAATTGAGTTGGATGCCCGAATGAAGCTGCCGGTGAAGTCTGTGTTCGGGGCATCAATGGGGCTCGTGCCGACGCTTGAAGCGCCTGGTCCGCTCAACTGATACGTGGCTGTGCGCGAGTCAGCTCCGTTGTCCCCATCGACGTAAACGTAGACGTCATACGTTCCGGTGGCCAGACCCGAAAATGTCACCGTCGTCGGCTGGCCATTGCCATTGTCGAGGTATCCCCGCATCATGCGGTTGTTTCCCGCCGTGTCGGACACCGCCGTGTTCCAGGTGTTATCGGAACGCCATGAAACAGAAGTGTTGGTCGTGCTTGCTGTATCGTCAAACAATACCAGCGGCGAGGAACTGGCAGCTCCCGCAGCGGTGTTCCAGTTGGCCCTGGAAACGACCCCTGCCTTCTCCGTTTTGGCCATCGGAGTCGTATTGGCTCCTGCAAAATCAACGCTTATCGCGCCTGAAGCGGCTGAACCGCCGCCGAGTAAAATCGAGATCGTAAGCAAACGCTCAATTAATGTATTTTTGGTAGTCATTTAATATTCCCGGAGTTGGGTACTGTGAGTAACAGTACGCAACAAATCCACTACCTCAAATTAACACGTTATATAAAATACAGTTAATTTAAATGAAAGTTATTTTTAATACACTTCTGGGGCTGGCGGTCCGATCTGGACCCGGTCACCCGAGACAAGCCACGGACCGTCGCCGGGAAACAGCGCACCTGCCGTGATGTAAATGGAGGGATTATGAAGATTATCTGGTTTCTGTCCGCTGCGTGTATCCGTAAGACTCCAGAGTGTTTAAGGACTTTAAAGTTCAGCCCCGGGTCAGCCTGATACGTGTGCGGCATTTGTTCCCTGGTCGCCGGATGCCAGGTAAATTCGGTTCTCGTTTTGAAAACGGACAGGAAGAAAGAAATGTCAAGGCAACGGATTTCGAGGTACTGCGATGTTATCTGCGGTTCTTGAAATGACGCAATACAGTCAGGAAACCAGTCTGGCGCTCTGGATGAGCGTCCCGCTTGCCATCGTTGCAGGTGCGGCTGCCCTGGGGTACGGCTCCATGGCCGCCCGGTTCCTGAGAATCCGTCCAAATTTCGGCGATGCCGGGGTGCTTGGTCTGCTTTGTCTGGGAATTATCGCCGAGATGATCCACTTCGTAACCGCTCTCTCTTCGACAGTTCAGGTGTGTGTCCTTGTGATCGGGGTGGTTCTGGCAGTGGTCGGCTGGCGTGAGGGCAAGATCGTTGCGGCGCTGCGCCCCCTGGGCATCGCTGGCATCTTTGTGGTCATGGTGCTGCAAGCGAAGTCGCTGCGGCAAACCGAATCCGACATGGCTCTCTACCACCTCCAGACCCTCCGCTGGTACCGTGAATTTCCGATCGTGTTAGGGCTGGGAAACCTGCATGGACGCCTCTCGTTCAATTCGACCTTGCTCCTGATTGACGCACTGACTGACCATGTCAGAGTCAGATGGATTCCCAATCTGCTGTTCGCGACCTTTATCTGGATTTCCCTGTTCATTCGCTTTCGGACCGTACAGTCCTTACAGGGAGCCACGGAAGGTGAAGTGCGCCGTCGCATCGAATATTGGTATTTGGTGATTGTGCTGGGAATAACAGGGCTTTTGCCGCGGCTGTGGGGAGAAACCTGGGCGATCAACGCCGATATCGTGGCCGCCTACCTGATTATGTATTGGGTGGCCTTGAGTCTCCGGTATGCTGACAGCGACCTTGCCTCGAAGGTATCTCTTCTCCTCCTGACATCGTCGCTGGCAATGAGTGTCAAGATATCCGCGGCTCCATTGCTCGTTTTGACTTTCCTCACAATCGTTATGAGTTTCAAAGTCGCGGGGAAATACGTCCGCCGACCGTCGATTGTAGCGGGGCTATTGCTGATTCCATGGATGGCGCGCGGGTTGCTTCTTTCTGGCTGCGCCCTCTATCCTGTCCGTCAGACCTGCGCATTCAACCTGCCGTGGGCTGAGTCGCCAGATATGGTGTATGACGAGTATATTTCGATTCGAAGCTGGGCGCGCCTGGAATGGGAGGGCCATTTTACGAAGGCGCTGCACGATTGGAATTGGGTGGGTCCGTGGATGAAGTCAAACTGGCGGCAGCCTTTGCCCGCATTTCTGGTTATGGGCGCCGTTCTGGGATTGGCTGCATTCCTGTTCAATTCTTCAATGGCAAACAGTATGTCCCGTGAGATCAAACTACTCTGCATCGCCATGGGGGGATGCGTGGCATTCTGGTTTCTCTCCGCGCCTGATATACGCTTTGGAACTGGGTTCCTTTTCTCCGCAGCCACGCTATGGATGAGCCTGGCATGCGCGGCATGGTTGCGGAATCCGCACCTCTATTCCCGCACGATGGCTATGCCGGCAACTTTCATGGCGTTAGGCGCCCTCATTGCCATGAGAACAATATATTTCCGTCCCGAATACACTCTATTCGCCATTCCAAAAGTGGAGGCCTACCGGATTAATGTCGGTGAACGGAAATCGATATGGGTTCCCGCAAACGGAAACGAATGCTGGGATCATCCCCTACCTTGTACTCCATACGTAAATGCGGCAGCGATCGCAAAGGTGGAAGTCAGGGATATCTGGCTCAAGCCGGCCTCGAGCCCTCCGCCACCATACGGCTTCCGTCTCCAATCCAGCGTGAATGCTTTCCCGGAGGAACGCTATTCCGAAAACAGCCACAAGAATCTGCGGAACATTACACGCACGAACATCGAACCATCCCCTGTTGGAGATTCGGTGCCGACGCATCGTTGATGTGATGCAGGAATAATGGCCTTATAATGTCTTTTTTTTTTGCGCCTGTGAATCTTAATCGGGCTGTGAGTAGAGATCTCTGTCCTGCACTCACACATATCGGGCCCGCCCACTAAAACCCCCGATGGGTTAAAAAAACCGTGGGGCGTCTTAATCCGAGGCCACACGATCCATCTCTGCGAGACAACCTATATCATGACTAAATTCGACTATGCATGCCTATCGATTGTTGTGCCCGCCTATAATGAAGAGCAAACCATCTCTTCGGTATTGCTCAGACTATTGAAGGTTCCACATCTTCTGGAGATTATTGTTGTTGACGACTTTTCCTCGGACCGGACGCCGGAGATCCTGATGTCTCTCTCGAAACTCCATCCGAATATCTCGTTTGTACGTCACACCCAGAACAGAGGTAAAACAGCAGCGCTCGTCACCGGCTTCCAGCGGACCACCGGCGGCATCGTGATGGTGCAGGACGCAGATCTGGAATACGATCCCGCTGACATCCCCGGATTGATCGCACCGATTCTCGAAGGACATGCGGACGTGGTCTTCGGGTCGCGGTTTCTGGTGCGCAAAGCGGCTCGGGTGCTGTATTTCTATCACTACCTCGCTAACAAAGTCATCACCCTCCTGTCAAACTGTCTTACGAATATCAACCTAACCGATGTGGAAACCGGCTACAAAGCCTTTCGCGGCGAGATTATCCGCGAAATGCTTATTACGTCCAGCGGGTTTGGGTTCGAGATAGAGGTGACCGCAAAGGCGGCGAAGCTGAAGTGCGCAATATATGAGACACCAATCAGCTATTACGGGCGAACATACGAAGAGGGAAAGAAGATAACTTATTGGGACGGCATTGCGGCCTTTTACTATCTTCTGCGCTTTAACCTCCTCTGCAGTTTTAAACAAAGCTTTAAAAACATCCCAGCGACCACTACCGGCTCCCAGAACACCCATGTCGCGCTTCATTCCCGCATGGATTCTCCTCGTTCGCCTGTCTGAAGTCCTTGCGGGCGAGGCCAGCCGACTACAGCAGGGTTGCGAAGTATACTTGATTTCAGCTTCAGAAGTGGAGCGTTTCGCTGTATACACCGGCGCATGAAAGGTTCAGTGCGATGGTCGGTTTGTGTTCCGATATTTGCCGGGGCGCGGGGAAGACGCCGCACTCTTCGTTTTGGTTCAGCAGGTTATAGGAGCGGATCCGGGTCCGCGCAGCAGTGGCAATTACGAATCGATAATTATGAAAAGAGCTTTGATTACGGGTATCACGGGGCAGGATGGTTCTTACCTGACCGAATTTCTTCTTGCCAAAGACTATCAGGTCCACGGGATCGTGCGAAGGGCAAGCACCTTTAACACCGGACGAATCGATCATTTGTATAAGGATTCTCACGATCCCGATGCTCGATTATTTCTCCATTACGGGGACCTGACAGATGGAAGTTCTTTGCGCAGGATACTGGAGGCCGTTCAACCCGACGAGGTGTATAACCTCGGCGCGCAATCCCATGTCAAAGTATCATTCGATCAATCGGAATATACAGCTGATGTGGTTGCTACAGGTACCTTGCGGCTTCTTGAAGCTCTGCGAGACTACCGCAACACTGCCCGGCGTGAGTTCAGGATGTACCAGGCTGGATCTTCGGAGATGTTCGGGGCGACAGCACCTCCGCAGAACGAATCGACGGCGTTCTACCCTCGCAGTCCGTATGCGGTTTCCAAGGTAGCGGCGTACTGGTATTGCGTGAACTATCGCGAAGCATACTCTCTTTTCATTACAAATGGATTACTGTTCAACCATGAATCTCCACTTCGCGGAGAGACATTCGTCACTCGAAAAATCACCCGCGCCGTGGGCAAGATCAGCCTTGGCCTGCAGGACAAACTCTATCTCGGCAATCTCGACGCTCGCCGGGACTGGGGATTTGCCGGAGACTATGTGGAAGCGATGTGGCAGATGCTTCAGCATGATTCGCCCGACGATTTTGTGATTGCGACGGGAGAATCCTTCTCGGTGAGGGACTTTGTTGAAGCCGCGTTCGATTATGCCAAACTGGACTGGACCGATTTCATAGAAATAGATAAACGGTATCTTCGGCCCACCGAAGTCGATTTCCTATTAGGGGATGCCACGAAAGCCCGACACCATCTTGGCTGGCAGCCGAAGGTGGACTTTAAAGAGCTGGTGCGAATGATGGTGGATGCGGATATCGAACTCGCACGGCAGGAGGCAACTCTGATAAAAGCCGGGCACGTGATGTCCAGACATCAGAGTCTCGGATTCTGAGAGTATTACCAATTTGATGTGAAACGGACGCTGTTGGCGAAGGTACTTCTCCGTGCTGTGCCGGGAAAGTGCCCTCTTTGGTTTTCAATAACTTCGCAGACGGCAAGCCCGTCTGCGCTTCCAGAGGTATCACCTTGCGAAAAGTAACTCCTTTTAAAAAACCGTCTACCGAAAGTCCTTGCGTGACCGGTGAATCAAAGAGCTGATTATGGAAACAATCAGTCGCATCTATGTGGCGGGTCATACGGGACTGGCAGGCTCCGCGATCGTTCGGCGTCTCCGGTCCGAAGGTTTCAATCATCTATTGCTTCGAACCCATTCCGAGCTGGACCTGACAAACCAGGCGCAGACCGAGGCATTTTTCGATTCGGAAAAACCAGAGTATGTATTCCTGGCAGCGGCGCTCGTCGGTGGCATCGTTGCAAACAACACCCGGCGCGCGGACTTCATCCGTGAAAACCTGATGATCCAGACCAGCGTGATTGATTCGGCTTGGCGCCATGGAACGCGGAAGCTGGCGTTTCTGGGTTCTTCATGTATTTATCCGAAGTTTGCGCAGCAGCCAATGACCGAGGATGCCCTGCTTACCGGAGCACTTGAGCCCACCAACGAACCTTACGCGATTGCTAAAATCGCTGGGCTTAAAATGGCAGAAGCTTATCGGGCTCAATATGGCTTCGACGCCATCAGTCTGATGCCGACGAACCTGTATGGACCTGGGGACAACTTCGACCTGGAGTCGAGTCATGTATTGCCGGCATTGATACGAAAGTTTCACGAAGCCAGGGTTTCAGGCGCGGAGGCCGTAACACTTTGGGGAAGTGGTTCAGCGCTCCGGGAGTTCCTCCATGTCGACGATCTTGCCAGTGCCGCGGTGTTTTTGATGCGGGAATACAGCTCCGGAAAGATAATCAACATCGGATCGGGTCACGAGGTTTCGATCAGCGAATTGGCCCTTTTAATCAGCGAGATTACGGGTTACAAGGGCGAAATTCTCTATGATCGATCCAAGCCGGATGGCACCCCCCGAAAACTTCTGGACAGTTCCAGATTACTCGGGCTGGGCTGGAAACCTGGATTCACGCTCCGAGAGGGTATAGCTCAGACTTACGATTGGTTCTGCAGAATCGGGAGTCCTCGTGCCATTCACGACCCGGCGATTACCACGACAGCAGCGGTCAGGTAGCGCAATAACCTGCCTTGCGCCTGCGTCAGGATCGATCGCCGCACGACCGTACAATCCTGACCGGGTTCTGTTCACGCTAATCAAATAAAAACCTGGGTTCGTTGTTTCCGGTTTTTATTTCTGCCGTTTGCACTGCCATTCCAATACAACTTTTTAGCAGAAGATGTGTTCCTGATATCTCTGGCTCTCCGTCGAATGGCGCGGGGAACCATACTGGTGTCATTTCAACGGGCGGGCGTGCTGTCGCAAACAGCAGTGCCCCCTTGCCCCATCAGGGTGGCCGCAAAAAAAAAAGAGGTCGGCTTTCAAGGAGAGATCAAATCATGAAACACTTCAGGAGTCAGTTTAAACACATCACCAGTTGCCTGGTTCTTGCCATGGTGTGCGCCCCCATTATGGCTCTGGCTTATCAACTCGCGAACCCGGAAGGATATACAGTCGGACTCGATCCGCACGGCATACTTGCGGCCGATTTCAATAATGACGGCAAGACAGACCTCGCCAGCGCCAACGCGGCAGAGGCCACTGTGAGCGTCCTGTTGGGGAATGGAGATGGTACTTTCGGGCCTAAAGTCGACTATCCAGTCCAGACGAGGCCCAAGTTTGTACGGTCAGGAGATTTCAACGGCGATGGCAAGCTGGATATCGTCTCTGCCAACGAAGTGAGCAGTACTGTTACTGTTCTTCCCGGCAACGGAGACGGTACGTTCGGTACTGGAATAACATCGCCGGCTGGCTGCAACAGTCCCCACGAAGTAGCGGTTGCCGATCTGAATGCTGATGGAAAACTTGATCTGGTGGTGCCTTGTTGGAACGGAACCATGATCAGCGTGCTTTTTGGAAACGGAAACGGTACCTTCAAACCGGCTGTGAATTACACGACAGGTGCATGGCCCGAGTCGGCCGTTATAGACGACTTCAATAAAGACGGCATTCTGGACGTCGCGATTGCGAACTACATGCAGAACACGATGACCGTGTTGCTCGGAACAGGAGGTGGCGCGCTCGCTGCTCCAGTGCCTTACGCAGTAGGCAGCAATCCGCACTTTGTACGAACGGCCGATTTGAACAAGGACGGAAACCTGGATTTGTTCACGGCAAATGATGGCTCCAACAATGTAAGCATCCTTTTCGGTACCGGAAAGGGTACCTTCTCTGCAGCTGTCAATGTTGCTGTGGGCTCTTCGCCCGAATCCGTGGGCGTCGGCGATCTGGACGGAGACGGAAACCTGGACCTTGTGACTGCCAATTCCGTAAGCAATAACATTTCCGTCCTGTTGGGTACCGGCACGGGCAGCTTTTCGCCGGCAGTCAATTTCCCAGTCGGTACAGAACCATTTCACGTGGTTGTTTCGCAGTTCGATGGAGACGGAAAGCCGGACATCGCAGTCGGCAATTACGGATCCAACAACATTAGTGTCTTGCTGAGCACCGGAATAAGTACGGTACTCCCAGGCACTACCTACCTTAGTGATCGCGCCTTCACTTCATCAACCAATGGCTGGGGACCAGTTGAGAAAGATTTGAGCAACGGCGAAAACGCGGCGGGCGATGGCCACCCGATCACTCTGAATGGGACTGTTTATGCGAAGGGTCTCGGCGTACACGCCCCCGCCGATATCCAGTATTCGATCAGCAATTGCTCGAACTTTACTACCGATATCGGCGTTGATGACGAGGTCGAGAGCAACGCTGCCATCAGTTCAGTGATTTTTCAAATCTGGACGGACGGCGTTAAACAGTATGACAGTGGAATCATGAATGGCGACACGCCAGCAAAAAGGGCGGCCGTTAACTTAACAGGCAAAGGTGTTCTCGAACTGATCGTTCTGCCGGGGGTCAATAATGGTAATCTTTTCGATCACGCCGACTGGGCAAACGCTCAGATTACCTGTTCGACAGGAACCACACTGCCAATAGTCACAAGTACCAGCCCTGTTTCGGGAGCAACGGCTATCTCGGTGAATACAACTGTGAGTGCGACTTTCTCGACCGCGATGCAGGTCGCTAGTTTAACCACGAACACGGTGACACTGGTGCAGCAGAGCACAGCCACACAGGTCAGCGCGACGGTAGGTTACAACGGCACTACAAAAACGGCAACGCTGACTCCCTCGGCGGCGCTTGTCGCGGGGGCACTATATACAGCTACCGTAAAAGGCGGTGCGGGTGGTGCGAAAGACAGCTCGGGGAATCCCCTGGCCGCCGATTTCGTCTGGTCTTTTACGACAGCCGGCGGGGGCGGAGGGGGAGGTACGACCTCTTATTTAAGTGATTTGACCTGGATATCTGCTGTGGGCGGCTGGGGTCCGGTTGAGAAGGACATGAGCAACGGAGAACAAGCCGCGGGCGACGGACATACGATCAACATCGGTGGTGTCATCTATTCCAAAGGCATTGGCACGCACGCCAATTCCGATATTCGCTATCCCGCAAACGGTTGTACTGTGTTCACAAGTGATGTTGGCGTGGATAACGAAGTAGGCGCCAACGGATCGGTCGTGTTTCAGGTTTGGGTGGACGGCGTCAAGCAGTATGACAGCGGGATCGTGACTGGTGCCTCCGCAGCCAAAACAGCAACTGTATCACTTACCGGCGCCAACAACGAGCTCCGGCTCGTAGTGACGGATGCCGGGGATGGCAATGGTTATGACCATTCAGATTGGGCGGGCGCAAAGGTCACGTGCGGGCCGGACACGATTGCCCCCACGGTGACGGGAAAGTTCCCTGCGCCGGGAGCAACGAGCATCCCTGCGAATACTATTGTAAAGGCGACCTTCTCCGAAGGCATCCAGCCAGGCACCTTGAATACGAGCACCGTTACCCTCGTGCAACAGGGTACGACTACAGCAGTGCCGGCGACGGTGAGTTACGATCCAACGACTTACACAGTGACGTTAACCCCGACGTCAGCGCTGGCATCCGGCAGCGTCTACACAGCCACAGTAACTGGCGGCGCGAAGGATATTGCCGGAAATCCAGTGGCACCCAATGCTGTGTGGACATTCACTACAGTTGCTGCTGGATCGGTCAATTACTTCCTGAGCGATCTCAACTGGACTTCAGCGACCACCGGATGGGGCCCGGTTGAGAAAGATATGAGTAATGGTGAGGAGGCAGCAGGGGATGGAAAGACCATCACAATCCGAGGCGTAACTTATGCCAAGGGCCTGGGTGCACACGCTCCGTCCGATATCCATTACGCGGTGGCCGGGTGTACGGCGTTCAGCAGCGATGTGGGTGTTGACGACGAGGTAGGTGGCCTGGGTTCCGTTGTATTCCAGGTCTGGGCGGATGGCGTCAAGAAATTCGACAGCGGCGTTGTGACAGGTGCGAGCGCCAAGGTAACGGCTAATATCCCATTGTCTGGTAACGTCGATCTTGAGCTTGTGATAACTGATGCCGGAGACGGCAATGCTTTCGACCATTCTGATTGGGCCGGAGCCAAAGTGACCTGTGGCAGCTGAAGTGTAAACACGGGTTTCAGGGATCGGAGAAGACGGTGCTCACTTTGCGCCGACTTCTCCGGTTCGATCACCAACGCTCACTCGACCCCGCACGCCGACTCCGGCATATGTTTCGGTCAAGTCGTGACGATTCTGATCTGCCTGTTGATTTGTGCAACGCCAGCGCTCGAGCACATTGCCGAATTGGGCGTCGGCTTCGTTTTCCTGCCAATCGATCCACCCACGCTGATCCACCCCACGCTGATCCACTTGAGTCAAAGCACGTGCTGGTCTCTCCGGCGTCAACTATTTTTCCCGGTCGGTACTTCAATTGTGGCGAGGCTTTCGTTTGGCATGCAGACACCGTTTTCGGCCAGGGTTTTCAGACGGTCGCCGCCGCAAAACTGTCGTCTGTGAAGATTTTCACAGATAAATATTATGCCGAGATTTTGCCAGTATTTGTGGGCAGGAGACCCGTTTTCTCAATTGAGAGATCGGGGAGTTGGGGGAATTGTTTTGGGGATCGTGCCGGTTGCGGCCTCCTCCGAAAGCCGTGGACCTCTCTGACTGGCCATAACTGAAGTGCAGATTCAAACTACGCGAAATGAAACGCTCTAATCCCATGACCGGACACTTTTCCCTTTCTCGAAGTGGTGAGACCCTTATCCTGGCTTTTGTTTCGCTTTTTGTTTTCTCGGCGCGCCCCCTTCAAGCCCAGGTAGTTCGAACCGGTTACACATCGATTGTCGCTGCGAACAGCGCCAAGTGTCTCGATTTCGCCGGGGAATCGGGAACTCCAGGGACCGGCGCGGTCCAACTGGCCTGTAATTTGAGCGCGTTCCAGCAGTGGACAGTCCAGAACTTTAACGGCTCATTCCGCCTCATTCAGCAACAAACCGGCAATTGCCTCGTTTCTCCGACGACAGCCTCGGGCGTCCAACTCGTCGAGCAGCCATGCTCCGGCGTTTCCGGCGAGCTTTGGACTTTTGCGGCGAGTGGCGGTAATTTCCAGATCCTGTCAAGTCTGAGCGGACTCTGCGCGAGCGTGAGTTCGGCCAGCGTTACGGATTCGGCGCCTGTTATCCAGCAGGCCTGTTCTACGTTGCCCAGTTTCCTCTGGACGTTCTCTTCCACTCTTATCACTTCCTCGGCACTCAACGTTTTGCAGGCGGCGCACAGCGGCCAGTGCCTGGACGTTTCCGGCGCCAGCACAAGCGTTGGAGTCGTGATCGATCAGAATGCGTGCGCGCCGATTACAAGCCAGCGATGGTCTTTGATTCCTTCCGGTGGAAATTTCGAGGTGGTGGCGCAAAACAGCGCATTGTGTCTCTCCAATGCCGGCAGTACAACCTCAGGCGCCTCAATCGTGCAAGGCACATGTAGTACCCAGTCGTCGTCGGGCGATCTGTGGAAGTTGACGCCGAACGGGGGATCCTACCAGCTTGTTTCCGCTAACAGCAGCCTTTGCGTGACTGTTCCCGGAGGAACGCTCACGGTCGGCGCATCTCTGGTTCAGAGCGCTTGCTCGACCTCGCTGAACGACCTATGGAGTATTTCCGCAGCCGTCCTCCCCTCCAGTTGGACGGGCGTGACGCCACTCGCAGTCGATCCGATCGCCGTTGGCAATCTCCCGAACGGAAACCTCGTCATGTGGTCCGCTGACGACCAGTACGGCTTCGAAGGGGATATCGGGTATCGCACTGGTCAAACCTACACGGCGGTGTTTTCTCCCTCCACCATGACCTCCAACAGCGTCCTCGTGACGAACACGGGATATGACATGTTCTGTCCTGGCACGGCGAATCTCTTCGACGGGCGGATTCTCGTGAACGGGGGCGACAACAGCCCCAACACTGCGCTCTATGACCCGGCGACTGGACTCTGGACTTCCGACGCGAACATGAAAATTCCGCGCGGTTATCAGGGCGATACGGTTTTGGCAACCGGTTCCGTATTCACGCTGGGCGGCTCATGGAGTGGCGGCCAAGATGGTAAAACTGCCGAATTGTGGACCTTGGGCGCAGGGTGGAACGTACTGCCCGGCATACCCGAGGATTCCATCATCGGGCCGGACCCGGCGGGTATTTACCGTGGCGATAACCACCTCTGGCTCTTCACCGCGTCGAATGGGCTGGTGTTTCACGCTGGACCCAGCGCGCAGATGCATTGGATCGATCCTGCAGGCGCCGGTAACATCGTTTCCGCCGGGAACCGCGCGGACGACGGCTATGCCATCAACGGAAATGCGGTGCTCTACGACGTCGGCATGATCATGAAAACCGGCGGCGCCCCCGGCTATGAAAATGTGAATGCGGAAGCCAACACTTACCTCATCAATATCAACAATGGGGTGAACGGCGTTTCGGTCGCGAAACTCGCTCCGATGGCTTATCCACGTGCCTTTTCCAATGGCGTGGCCCTGCCAAACGGCCAGGTAGTGATCGTTGGCGGAGAAACGTTCCCTGTAACTTTTTCGGACTCCACCGCCATCCTCATTCCCGAGATCTGGGATCCCCAAACTCGCGTATTTCGCCAGTTGAATCCGATGCAGACGCCGCGTGTTTATCACAGCACCGGTATTCTGCTTTCTGATGGCCGCGTGTATGCAGGCGGCGGCGGTCAGTGTTCATTGGGTTGCTCGGCAAATCATTTCGATACCGAAATCCTCACCCCGCCTTACCTGCTGAATTCGGATGGCTCTCTCGCGACGCGACCGGCGATTACTTCGTCATCCTCTACTGTGACTCTTGGCGCCACTATTTCCGCTACTACCAACACTCCCGTAGCTTCGTTCGTGCTGATGCGGCTCTCATCGGTGACTCACACGCTGAATAACGATCAGCGGCGAATTCCGCTTCAAGCACAATTCGCCAACGGAACCACCTACGTCCTCACCGTGCCGTCCAATCCTGGAATTGTGCTGCCCGGTAATTACTGGCTGTTTGCGCTCAATGCGCAGGGCGTGCCCAGTCTCGCTGCGAACGTTCTTGTTTCCCCGCCTGTTGCTCAAGGCTTTACTCTTAGTGCCTCCCAATCCTCTCTGTTTGCCATTCAAGGCAACAGCACCACGGCCTCGGTTACCGAAGTGGCGCAGGGTGGCTTTTCGGGCCAGGTGAGTCTGTCCGTTACCGGGCTCCCCGCGGGCCTCACTGTTTCCTTTGGGACGAATCCCACCAGTTCCTCGAGCCTGCTCACTTTCACTGCCAGCAGCTCGGCCGCCCCGGGGTCATACGAAATCACGGTCACAGGAGTTTCGGGCAGCTTGACTGCCTCCACGACCATTACGTTTGTCCTGGCCAGCAAGACATGCACACCTTCCACAATCACGCCTTTCATTCAGATATACCCGAACGCTCCGAATGACGGTCAGGTCCCATTCCAGCAGACATCCACGGCAACGGTAATTACGGGGTCTACCGTGAATCTCGGTCCCCAGCCTGTCGGAACCTGGTTCTGGAACGGTCCTGGCGGTTTCAAATCGTTCCAGCGTGAAGTCCACGGAATCCCGTTGAGTCTCGGCGTCAATACATTCACTGGCACATACGTCGACAGCAATTTCTGCAGCACCAGTCAGCCGTTCGTCATCACTCTGTCCTCACCAGCCCCCACTTTCACGCTCGCGCCCTCGCCCTCCACTCTCCCTGTGAAGCAAGGTACCAGCGCGCCCGATACCATCACCGTAACTGATTTGAACGGATTCTCGGGCAATGTGACTCTGTCGGTTTCCGGGCTGCCCGCCGGTATGACGGCTTCTATCGGGCCAAACCCCACCACCACTTCCAGTGTTCTCACTTTCACTGCCGCCACGTCGGCTGCGGTCGGGACTTATAACATCACTGTCAACGGAGTTTCAAGCAGCCTGACAGCTTCGACGACCATCTCCCTGGTTGTCACCAGCAGGACCTGCACACCTGCGACGATCACACCTTTCCTGCAGGTGGACGGAGGCGCCTGGCAGCAGACCACCACAGCGACGGTTCCAACGACCGGATCCATCGTGAATATTGGCCCCCAGCCGGTAGGCGGAACGTGGTCCTGGACGGGCACTGGCGGGTTTAGTTCAAACCTGCGTGAAATCGACGGAATCCCGCTTATCAACGGCACCGATATATTCACAGGCACATACATCGACTCCACCTTCTGCAGCAACACCCAAAACTTCACTATCACAGTGGGCTCCGGAGGCGGCAGTTTCACGCTTTCACCCTCTCCTTCCACCGTTACGGTCACCAAGGGAGGCAGTGCGACTGACACTATAAACGTCGTCCCTGCCGGGGGATTTACAGGCAGCGTGACTCTGTCCGCAACCGGGTTGCCAGCCGGGGTCACCGCTTCGTTCGGCACGAATCCCACGACCAGCGCGAGCGTGCTCACCTTCACCGCCTCCAGCACGGCTGCGGCGGGAACTTATAACATCACTGTCAACGGAGTTTCAAGCAGTCTGACCGCCTCGACTATCATCTCGCTTGTGGTCAGCAGCAGTAGCTGCACGCCCACTTCGATCACGCCTTTCCTGCAGGTAAACGGGGGCGCATGGCAGCAGACCGCCACCGGGACTGTCCCCGTCGGATCGACCGTAAATCTCGGCCCGCAGCCAATCGGCGGCACGTGGTCCTGGAGCGGCCCGGGTGGGTTTAATTCAAACCAGCGCGAACTCGACGGGATCCCGTTGAGCGCTGGCTCGAACAC
>JALYHT010000003.1 GCA_030776225.1 Acidobacteriota bacterium
GGCCCGCCCCCATCATCTGCGAGGCGCGGCCAATGTCTTCGGCCATGATGGCGCTGACAAAACCGGCGCGCGGCGAGAGAATCTCGCGCATACCCGTGGCGTTCGGCAGGAGATCGAAGCGATCCAGCGCCTGCGAGTTACCGCCCTGCGCCTCCACCACCTGTTTGAACTTGCGATAAGCCGAGCCGTCCATCAGCTTGTCTTCGGCCAGCTTGCGCGCTTCGTCCAGGGTGGGGGTCACTTTGCCGAGGAAGATCATGCGCGCAGCGAGTTCGAGGCTCAGGCGCGTCAGATCCGCCGGACCAGCCTTCTGCAGAGTCTGCGAGACCTCCATCACTTCCAGCGCGTTGCCGACCGCATAACCGAGGGGCTGATTCATGTCGGTTATCAGGGCCTGCACCTTCTTGTCGAGACGGCGCCCGATGCCCACCATTGCCTGGGCGAGCCGGCGCGCTTCCACCTGTTTCTTCATGAACGCGCCGTGTCCCACTTTTACATCGAGAACCAGCGCATCCAGACCCTCCGCCAGCTTCTTCGACATGATCGAGGAAGCAATCAGCGGGATGGATTCCACCGTGCCTGTCACATCGCGTAACGCATAGAGGCGCTTGTCGGCTGGAGCGATCTCATCGGACTGCCCGATAAAGGCAAGGCCGAGCTCCAGAAGTTGCGCGCGAAACTGATCGAGCGAGAGATCCGTACGAAAACCCGGAATGGATTCGAGCTTATCCAGAGTTCCGCCCGTGTGGCCGAGGCCGCGACCGGAAATCATCGGCACGATCACGCCTGCGGCCGCGGCGATGGGGGCGCAGATCAGACTGGTTTTATCGCCGACGCCGCCTGTAGAGTGCTTGTCTACTTTCACGCCGGGAATGTCGTTCAGAGTCAGAACTTCGCCCGACGCCATCATCACGTCGGTAAAGGAGCTCAATTCACGATCCGTCATTCCGGAAAAATAGGTCGCCATCAAAAAAGCGGCCATTTGATAATCCGGTATTTCGCCCGTGGAATACCCGTTTACCAGGTACTGGAGTTCTTCCACACTAAGCTCTTCGCCCCCGCGCTTACGCAGGATCAGGTCAACTGTGCGCATGTTAATCGATTAGGGTAACATGTTAACCCACTGATAGTAAAGGAGAATTGCTACTTTAAGGGAATGGCGGGCATGGGATGGACGTAATCGCCCTGGAAGATCCGGGAAAACAGGGTTACGACTTCTTCATGAATCGCGCCATTATCCGCCAGAATATGCGGCGAGCTCAGGCGATGCGGAGCGCCTGTCATGTCGAGGCACACGCCGCCCGCTTCGGCGACGAGCAGTTTTCCCGCCGCCATATCCCACGGACTCAGACCGAACTCCCAGTAACCATCCAGCCTTCCGCATGCCACGTACGCAAGGTCGAGCGCAGCGGCCCCGCCGCGCCGCACCCCATGTGACTGCATCGCCATCTGGTAATAGAAATGGATGTTCACATCCTGGTGCCGGCGCCTGCTGGGGAAACCGGTGCTGAAGAGAGATTCGTTCACTTCCTTCGTGCGCGAAACATAAACACGCGCGCCGTTCAGGAAAGCTCCGGCGCCCTTCTCAGCGGTGAATAATTCATTGCGGCTGGGGTCGAAGATCACTCCCGCGATCACTTCGCCGGCTTTTTCGAGAGCCAGAGTCACGTTATATACCGGATAGCCGTGGGCGAAATTCGTGGTGCCGTCGAGCGGGTCTACGTACCAGCGGTATTCGGAAGAGCTTTCGTGGCCGCCGCCCTCCTCGGCAAGGATGCTGTGACCGGGGAAGCGGGAGCTCAACTGCTCAACGATGAACTTTTCCGAAGCCCGGTCTGCTACTGTGACCAGATCGAAATCGCCCTTGAGCTCGAAGCGCACGCGCCGTTCGAAATACTGGCGCAGCAGAGCCCCGGCCTGGAGCGCGATCTCAGTCGCGCTGTCGAGAAAGCCGCTCACCTGGACCGCGGGGCCTCATACAAATATTTGATGTCGTGTTTGAAGATGAAAAGATTGGGCTTCCCTTCGCGCGTAATGCGAATGAAACGCTGATCGTAATACTCCACAACGCCACGAACCTGCTCGTTGTCGCTGAGCTTCACGCAGACCGGAATCCGTTGTTCTATTAAATGCTTCAGGTAGTTGATTTCTTCGAACGTGTGCTCGGGCGGACGCGATAATTTGGCCTTGGTTGGCGCCACTTTAGTTTTGCGAGATCCTGCGTTGATTTGTCTGCGTCGCCGGCGGCCTGGGAGGACGAACCGAATCGCTGCCCGGCACGGACTCCACGCGCGCGGGCCCGGCGCTTCTTGCGCCCACACTGCCTTCACCCGCACTTCCTTCAGATGCTCCGCTCTGCCGGGTTTCTCCATAGTATCCATTGCGTGCTTTGATCTGCAAACCAGGTTGGCGCACGGCAATTTCGAGCGAATGAAAACGTTCCTTTGTAAGCGGCACGGCGCGTGGATAGTAACCGAGCAGGTACTGGGTTCGCAGGTCGCGCAGAATCTGATCGAACGCCCGGTCGAGCGCCGCCCCGAGAGACGGCTCGAACACTCTGCCGCCCGTGCGCCGGGCCAGCGTCGTGAGGGCATTCTCTCCGCCGATATTCCGCCCCACCTCATTCGTAATCGGGACTACGAGGACGGGGTAAATCACGGCATCTGCAATCTGCGCCGCTTCGGTGGCGCGCTCGAAGTCTGTGTGGCTGGTGGTGTCCCCGCCATCGGTCACGATCACCAGCACTTTGCGTCCGGGCCGGTCTTCGATATCGCGGGATGCAAGCAGAATTGCGTCATACAGCGATGTCCCCGCTTCTCCTTTCAGCGCGCGCAGGGAATGCTCGACGGCACTCACGTTTCGGGTGAACCCGTTATATTTGACGATTTCCCAATTAAAACTGTAAAGCGATACCGCGTCCCGGGGATTGCCTTCCCGGACCAGGGCGTGCAGAAAACGCGTAACGGAGTCGATCTCAAACCTGAGATCTTTGGCGGTCGAGCCACTGTTATCTATGAGGACGGCAACGGATAACGGCTGGTCGGTCTGGCGCTCGAAGACGGACACCTGCTGTGGCGCCCCGTTGTCGCGCACCTCAAAGTCGTTTTTATCGAGAGAGCCGACCAGTGCGCCGGATGAATCTTTCACGGTGGCGAGGATTCGGACCAGCTGCACGTCCGACCTGAATACCGCATCGTCCTGCGCGCAGGCGAGCGCGCCGGTCAGGGTCACGGCGCTAAGAAGCAGAAGCCCGTGGCACATTTTGATCCCAGTCCCCTTCCACCCAGACCTCTCCATCCTCGAAAAACTCTTTTTTCCAGACCGGAACAAGCTTCTTGAGCCGGTTGATGCCTTCGAGCGCGGCCTCGAACGCGGGCCCGCGGTGCGGAGCCGTGACAACAATGACTACGCTCGCTTCGCCGATTTCCATCGTGCCGAGCCGATGCACCATACCAATGCGGGCAATGGCGCATTGCCTGGCGATGGCGCGCCCGATCTCGGCCATTTTACGGACGGCCATCTGCTCATAACACTCATACTCCAGACGCAGCGTTTTTCGACCCCCGGTATTGTTACGGACTACGCCCTGGAAAGTTACACTGGCGCCATCGGAAGCCTGCAATAAACGGTTTTCAAGGGCACGAATATCGATGGACTGGCGGGTCAGGGCGAAATAGTGGCCTTCGGGATCGCAGATTTCAGGCATTCCGCCGCCGCTTACAGGCGGCAGCAGCGCCACTTCGTCGCCATCCGACAGCCGTTCGCCCGCCGCTGCGAACTCATGGTTGCGCGCCAGAACCACGCTTGACGCCATCTGCCGAAGTTTCGGAAAGGTGCCGGCATAGTGTTCGAAAACTGAGCCCGCTGTCGCGCCGGCGGGCAGTTCGAGCTTGTCTTCGGCGCCCCCGCAGATATCCTTCAAAAGCCCGAAAAACAGCACTCTGATCCGCACTACGTCAAGGCTATCAAAACGCGCCCGCTACAATTTGAAACCGTGCCGCTGCATACTTCGACAGTCCGCGTACGCTATGCCGAAACCGACCAGATGGGCGTCGTTTATTACGCAAACTATCTGATCTGGATGGAGGTCGCGCGCGTCGATTACTGCCGGTCGGTGGGCTTCCACTATAAAGAAATGGAACTCGACGATGGCATTCTCCTCGCGGTGGCGGAATCGCATTGCCGGTACGTGAGCCCCGCGCGCTTCGACGAAGAAATTACGATCGCCACCACGGTTCCGGACGTCAACCGGCGATTCGTTTCGTTTGATTATGAGATGAGCTGCGGCCAGCGTCGGGTGGCCATCGGCCAGACCCGCCACGTTTTCCTGAACCGTGCGCTTCGGCCCGCGCGGCTTCCGGATAAATACGCCCTGTTGTTTGGGATCGATTGACAAACTGTTAGCCTTGGCTCGTGAGACCCCGGGTCGTGATTGTGGGTGGCGGCTTCGGGGGTTTGTACGCGGCTCAATCCCTCAAACGCGAAGCCGTCGATGTCACTTTAATCGACCGGCGTAATTTCCATCTGTTCCAGCCTCTGCTTTACCAGGTAGCTACCGGCGCGCTTTCGCCCGGAGAAATCGCCTCGCCCATTCGGTACGTGCTGAACGGTCAGAAGAACACGCGGGTTCTTCTGGGCGAAGTCGCCGATGTCGATCCGGGTGCCCGGGAAGTTCTCCTGGCGGACCAATCCCGAGTGTCTTATGACACAGTAATCTTCGCCACCGGGTCTACGCACAGCTACTTCGGTCACCCGGAGTGGGCGTCGCTGGCCCCCGGTCTCAAGACAATTGAAGATGCGACGGAGATCCGGTCGCGCGTGCTGCTCGCTTTTGAACGCGCCGAGGCTGAGTGTGACGCAGACGCCCGCCGGGCGTGGCTGACATTCGTTCTCGTGGGTGCGGGCGCGACCGGGGTCGAATTAGTCGGCGCGATCGCGGAAATCTCGCGCGATACGCTGAAGAAAGATTTTCGCAATATCAATCCGGCGGAAGCGGCGATTTATCTGGTCGAAGGGGCGGACCGGCTGCTGCCCCCATGGCCACCCAAACTTTCGGCAGCAGCGCAGAAGGCTTTGGAAAAGCTCGGCGTGCATTCGCGAACCGGTACGCACGTGGTGGGCATTGATGAGCACGGAGTGACGCTCAGTTCGGGCAATAAGATCGCTTCGAAAACCGTCCTGTGGACAGCCGGTGTGGCGGCTTCGCCCGTTGGAAAGCTTCTCAGCGACCGGCTCGGCATCCCGTTGGATAAAGTCGGGCGGGTGCCTGTTCAGCCCGATCTCTCGGTCCCCGGCCATCCGGAGATGCTGGTCATCGGCGATCTTGCGGCCTTTGTGCAGGAGGGCAAACAACTTCCCGGTGTCGCGCCCGTTGCGATGCAGCAGGGACGGTACGCCGCCAGGCTTATCGGCGACCGGATACGAAACGAGAAAACAAAGCCATTTCGCTATTTCGACAAGGGGAGCCTCGCGACCATCGGCCGCAATCAGGCGGTGGCGCAGATCGGGCCGCTTGAGTTTTCCGGCATTCTCGCCTGGCTTGCATGGTTATTTATTCACCTGTTGTATATCGTGGAATTTGAGAACCGGCTGCTGATTGTGCTCCAGTGGGCTTATGACTACTTCACTTACAACAGGGGCGCGCGTCTGATAACAGGCGAAAACCAGAAGTGATCGGCGTCTTCGATTCGGGCGTGGGCGGTCTCACGGTTCTGAAGGCGTTGCGGCGTTCTCTGCCGAATCAGGATTTTCTCTATCTGGGCGACACCGCGCGCGTGCCCTACGGACGCAAGCCGGCGGCGATGGTTCGCGATTTCGCGCTTGAAATCGGCGCGTTTCTGCATGGGCGTGGGGCTGAGGCAATTGTCGTTGCCTGCAACACCGCCTCCGCCGTCGCGCTTACGGATATGCAGCAGCGTTTCGATATTCCGATCTGGGGCGTGATTGAGCCTGGGGTGGAGGCTGCCGTGCGCGCCACTCGCACAGGCAATGTGGGCGTGATCGGAACCCGCGGCACCATCGCGAGCGGCGCCTATCAGAAGCGGCTCGAAGCGCGTGGCATGAAGGTGTGGGCGCAGGCCTGCCCTTTGTTCGTTCATCTGGTGGAAGAAGATCTCGCGAACAGTCCTGAAGCCGAATTAGTGGCGAAGCACTATCTGGAAGGTATGCCGGATATCGACACGCTGATTCTGGGATGCACGCATTACCCTGTGCTCGCCCCCATGCTGTCGCGCGTGCTGGGGCCGCGGGTCAGGCTGGTTGAAAGCGCGCTCGTCGCGGCGGAATCGGTGCAGGCGACACTTGGCCACGAAGGGCGCGGATCGGCGCGGATTACGCATTTTGTGACCGGCGATGCGGTGGCGTATGAGCACACCGCGGGGGTCATCGGAGGCGTGGAAGGCGAGATTATCGCGATGCCGGTCAGCGAATTGAGACACATGGATCGTTCACTCGCCAATCAGAATTCGGGTGCCTGAACCGCAGTACGGTCATGCAACCAGGGCCCCTTCTACAATGAATACTTCAATCCGAACCGGGCCGGGAGGAAATCATTGAAAGCAGGCAAAATAGGAATTCTGACAGGTGGCGGGGATGTCCCCGGCCTGAACTCCGTAATCAAGACGGTGGTGTACCGTGGCTCCGAAGTGGGCCGGGAGGTCACCGGCATCCGGCGTGGCTGGGAGGGGTTGACGCATGTTAATTTCGCCGACCCCGCCAGCCTAAGCCGCTACGTACTCCCTTTGAATCGGCAGAACACGCGCACCATCGACCGCACGGGCGGTACCTGGCTGCACAGTTCCCGCACCAACCCGCTCAAGATGAAGAAGCCCCCGGGTTTTCTGGAAGGGGTGGACTTTCCGAAAGCGGAGAACACAAAGGGCGGCGTGACTTCCACCGTTTCCGACATGACTTCGCAGGTGCTGAAGAATATCGAGAAGCTCGAACTGGACTATCTGGTGGCCATCGGCGGGGACGACACGCTGAGTTATGCGGCGCATCTCGACCGGCAGGGCGTCAAAGTCATCTGCGTTCCGAAAACCATGGACAACGATGTGCGGAACACCGAATACTGCATCGGGTTTTCGACCGCGGTATCGCGCGCGAGCGATGCCATTGAACGGCAGCGCACCACGGTGGGTTCGCATGAGCGTATCGGCATCTTCCGGATTTTCGGGCGCGATGCAGGATACACGGCGCTGTACACGGCGTACGCGAATTCGCTGCGCTGCTGCATTCCGGAATATAGGGTCAATCTCGACAAACTGCTCGACCTGATCGTCGAAGATAAGCGAAACAATCCGAGCAGCTATGCGCTCATCCTGTTGTCTGAAGGCGCGGAGTGGGAAGGCTACAAAGTCACGGAGTACGGCGAGCCCGATGCGTTCGGCCATCGCAAGAAGGCCAATGTCGCCGAAGCGCTCAGCGATGCGATCAGGAAGCACAGCGGGGATGAAACCATTTTGAGCGATCTGACTTACGACCTGCGCGGCGGGCCGCCGGATTTCGTGGACAAGATGGTGGCTTCGACCTTTGCCGGGATGGCCATCGATCTGATGGAGGCTGGGAAGTCAGGGTTGATGACGGCCATCGATCATGGGTGCTACGCGGCCGTGCCGATTCCCGACCCGAAGCTGGGGCCGCGGAAGGTCGATATTGCCACGATGTACAGCACCGAGCGTTACCGGCCCACTTACGGCGGCAAGATGGGGCTGCCGATTTTCCTGACACGCGCGTGAGTCTGCGGTCGATGTGGCGGCGGGTCGCGGGGAAACGAACGCCGTCAAACTGGCCTGTGCGCACGCTCGACTCTGAGTTGCGAACGCGCATTCAGCGCAGCTTCGATGAATCGTCGCATGATGAGGAGCACTTTCCTTCGACCATCGACCCGCGCATTCAGCATGTGCAGATCCTGCTAAAGTTTTTCGGCGACCTTACCGATAAACGTGTGTTGGACGTCGGGTGCGGCAAGGGACGGTTTGCCCGGGTTCTGCATGAACGGAACCCGGGCGCGGAAGTCTGGGGACTGGACATATCGGAGGAAATGCTTCGGTTTGTACCCGCGGGTATTCATACCAGAGCGGGGTCGATGACCGACTTGCCCTTTGCCGACTCGGCGTTCGATTTTGCCTACGCCACGGAGTCGCTCGAACATGCGGTCGATATCGAGCGCGCCGTGCATGAAATGTGCCGAGTCGTGAAGCCCGGCGGCAAGCTGGTGATTGTCGACAAGAACGCCGAACACTGGGGCAAACTGAAGACTTCGGACTGGGAGCGCTGGTTTACCCGGGGAGAGCTGGAGAAACTGCTGGCGCGGGACTGCGCGACCGTTCGCAGTGAATACCTTTCGTATTGGGAAGACGTGGAACCGGACGGTTTGTTCCTGGCGTGGCTTGCACAGCGGTAGCCTGGCCAAAATATCGCTTTCGGCGTCTATAGTTGTACTGTGTACAGGATTGCCCTGCTGTTTCTACCCGTGCTGCTTTCCGCTGCCATTCTGCCGGATACGATCGGCGACTGGAAAAAGGGGCCGGGGGCGGCGGCCAGTCTGCCGGATAAGAAATTGTGGCAGGAATACGGCCTGCAGGACTCCGAAACCGCCGGCTACAGCGCCGCGAGTGGAAAATTTTCCATTTCGGCCTACCGTTTCGCCGATGGGACGGGAGCGCTGGCAGCTTTCGATCAGGCCCGCCCGGCCGACGCAAAGCCCGTCGATGTGACCGGACTGGGCGCGGCCACCGCATCGGATGAACTCGTTGCCGTGGGGAATTATCTTTTTGTTTTCAATGACTACAAACCAAAAGCCGACGAGCTGAATCACGTCGTTGGTACTGCTCCCCGTTATTCGCAGTCTCCTTTACCCACCCTCCCCCGCTACGTTCCGGCCGGGGGGAAGGCGAATTCCGAGCGGTATATCGTCGGGCCGGAGAGTCTGGCGAGGTTCGCGCCCCAGATCCCCCCCAGTACTGCCGCCTTCCATTTCAATGCGGAAGCGGAGGTGGCGAAGTATGGGCCACCCGGAAAAGAAACGACCCTGGTAATTTTTACCTACCCGACGATGGAGATGGCCCGCGACCGGTTGCCGCATTTCCAGCAGATTCCCGGAGCGGTGGTGAAAAGGTCTGGTCCGCTGGTGGCAATCGTGCTGAACCCGGCCAGCGGGGATGATGCGGAGCGACTGCTGTCCCGTGTAAAGTATCAGGCCGAAGTCACGCTGCCTGAACATGTTCCCACGCTGAAGGACAACCCGGCAAACCTGTTTCTCAACATCGTTATCCTCTGCCTGGTGCTGGCGGGTTTTTGCGTTGTGTCCGGTCTGGTGGTGGGTGGATGCCGGGTCCTGCTACGAAGGTCGGGTGCTTCCGGGGACGGCGACAATATGATTTCTCTGCACATTTCCGGACGTCCCTGACGTGAGTGCCACTCGATAAGTTGCTTTGGATCGTGGCGATTGCGGATTTTTTCACAGGCTTAGGGTGAGGTGATAGGCAAATCGTAAGATTGTCAAGAGAAATCCACAAATTTTATAAATTATGTAATTTCAATGAATTGCCTTGTTGATAATTTATGAACTATTTCCTCTTGACGAAACCAGAGCCGAAACTTTAATATCCAATCACTAAGTTTTTGGCGGTTGCGAAGCCGTCGGAAATGATTCTCCCATCGAATTCACTCCCAACGGAGTGAGCGTAAAGCCCATCCAAAAGGTGGGCTTTTTTGCGTTTAAACCGCACAGACGCTCTTCCAGGGCCGCCCCCGTCTTTTGGCATGTCCCGCCGCCGTCCGGCACGCCTCCGGGCTCGTACAGCCCTGCAACGGCAACTGCATGATGAAGCTAGCGCTGCAATTCGGGTGAGGGCGCGCCCCAGTCGCCGCTAAAGACAATTTCTTCGAGAGGGCGGCGCGTTCTTGGGCCCGGCTGCACGGCAGTTTCGTCAATATATCCAATGGCGAAGGCCGCGCCGATCTCGAAATCGTCGGGAACGTGGAATTCGGTCCGGGCTTTCTGTGCATCGAAACCGCCCATAAAATGAGTTCTGAGACCGAGCGCAGTGGCCTCAAGAGCAAGGTTGGCAGCGGCAGCACCGGCATCGTGCAGGTTAAAACGGTTGGGAGCTCCGTTGTGGCTGAAAGTTTTCTTGCCGGCGGAAAATCCCAGCGCATAGGCCGTTTTCGCCCACTGCTGGTTTTTCTCGACGAGCAGGCCCAGAACCCTTTGAAACTGCTCAGGCCGGGCTTTCGTAGCCACAAGGAACCGCCACGGCTGTTCATTGAAGCAGGACGCGGCCCAGCGGGCAGCTTCGAAAAGACTCCGCAGTTTGGCGGGCTCGATCGCGCGATCCGAGAAGTCGCGCGGACTCCAGCGCGTCCGGATCAGCTCATGCAGATTGTCGGGGACGTTCGTTGTAGTTGTAGCCATTGTGGGATTGGATGCAGTTTAGCGCGTGAAGGTCGCCGCCCCCAGCATCGCCGCTCGAACGGTAGAATCTGATTTACCGCTCAAAAATGTCAGATAAAAAACTGCAGGTCATCCCGCTCGGCGGACTCGGCGAGTTCGGAATGCACATGATGGCTCTGCGATACGGAGACGATATCGTCGTCATTGATGCCGGGATGATGTTTCCCGAGGCCGAGTTGCTGGGTGTCGATATCGTCACGCCGGATCTCACGTTCCTGAAAGAACACCGGCAGCATGTGCGCGCGCTGCTTCTCACGCACGGCCATGAAGATCACATAGGCGCGGTGGCGTTCTTTCTGGCTGAGTTTCCGGTGCCCGTCTATGGGACCGCTTTCACGCTTTCACTCGTCGAGAGACGGCTGGAAGAATATTCCATGGACGACGACCCCACGCTGCGGGCCGTGAAGCCCAAGGATATTGTCGAGATCGGCCCGTTCAAAGTTGAGTTTGTCCACGTCACGCACTCGATTGTCAGCTGCGTGGCGCTTGCCATAACCACCCCGGTGGGCGTAGTGATTCATACGGGCGATTTCAAAGTCGACCCGACTCCCACCGATAACGAACTGTTCGACCTGCATACTCTGGCCGAGTACGGCAAGCGCGGAGTGCTGCTCCTGCTTTCGGATTCGACGAACGCGGACCGCCCGGGGTACTCGGATTCGGAGCGTGCGGTCAGGCCGCGCCTTGAGGATGTTTTCAACCGTTGCGAAACCCGGCTGTTCGTATCGTGTTTCAGCTCTTCGATTCACCGGCTCCAGCAGATCATCGATCTTTCGGAAGATTATGGCCGCAAAGTGGCGCTGGTAGGCCGCAGCATGATCGCCGTGACTGAGATCGCGCACAACCACGGATTTCTGAAAATCCCCGACAACGTCCTGATTCGTCCGCAGGATGTGATGACCGCGAAGGCGTCGAAGGTTACGGTGCTGATATCGGGCACGCAGGGCGAGCCGATGTCGGCGCTCTCGCGCGTGGCTGTCGACAACCACAAGAACATTTCGATCCATCCAGGCGACATGGTGGTGCTGAGCTCGCGCATCATTCCGGGAAATGAGAAGACAATTTTCCGGATGATCGACCATCTGAGCAAGCGCGGCGCAGACGTGCTCTACGGCAGCATGAATCCGCCGCTGCACGTTTCCGGGCATGGCTCGAGTGAAGAATTGCGGCTGGTGCTGAATCTCGTGCGCCCGAAGTATTTCGTGCCTGTGCACGGCGAGTACCGGCAGCTTGCGAAACATGCGCGTCTGGCCGAGCATCTGCGCAATGTCGGCCTGCAGGAAACTTTTATTCTCGAAACCGGCGACGTGCTGGAGCTGGATCAGAAAGGCGCGCGGCGGGCGGGCCGCGTTACAGTGGGCCGGCTCTGCATCGATTCGGGGGCTGTGGGTGAAGTCGTCGGCGACATGGTGGTTCGCGATCGCCGCCTGATTTCGGAAGACGGTATCGTGCTGCCTATCATTGCGATCAACAAGCACACCGGCAAGCTCGAGGGCCGTCCTGAGCTGGTGAGCCGTGGGTTCGGCCTTGAAAGCGATGCCGAGTTCATGCGGGCGGCGCGCGACGTAGTCGAGAAGACGCTGGAAAACTCCAGCGCGGAAGAAAAGATGGACGCCGGGGTTGTGAAAGAAAAAATCCGGCAGGACCTCAAGCGGTATATCCATCGTCAAGCCGAACGGCGGCCGATGATCATGCCGGTCATTCTGGAGATCTGAGGTTTGTGGAACATGCGGCTCGTGACGAAACGATTGCTGCGGAATCTGCCCGAGTCAATTCGCGCGCAGGTTCAGAGGTTTTCTTCACCGGGGTTTTCTTCAAAAGCTCCGCGCTGAACTGGACGCTCCTGAGCCTGCTGCTGTTTGTCGTGGTGGAAGCAGCTGTATTTCGCACCGGCTGGTACATTCCTTACCTCGAACCTCAATCGTCCGCCGGCAGTGTGGAATCGTATCTGCATTGGCTCGCGAAACCGGATCGGGTGAGGGTTCCGGAAGTCATGGTGCTCGGCGATTCGCGCATGGCGGAAGGCTTTTCCGCGCCCCTTGCGGATGAGGCGGTACGCGGCAGGCTGCATTTCTGGAATTTCGGGATTGCGGGCTCGACGCCGCGGATCTGGTATTACCTCCTGCGCGATACGGATCGGACCAGGCGGCGATTTGCGGCCATCGCCATCGCTATGGACGGGTACGCGGATGAAGATCGGTGGGACCATCAGGCCGATCGCCTGATCGATCTTAACTTCGTAGTGGAGCGGCTGCGGTGGACCGATTGCGTGGATTTTGCGCGCTCGATGACCAGTTTCGACCACAAGATGCAGGCCTTCAGCGGATGCCTGTTCAAGGGCATCCCTTTAAGAAGCGATGTGCAGGAGTTCCTGCTCAACCGTCGAGACCGCATCCGGCGGAGCGCGGACTGGCGCAACAACGGTCTCGGCTACCTCAGCGATTACGGGGGGCGGCCCCAAAACCTCGCGGGCCTCTCCGCGGATTTTACCCACCATACGATTGAATACCCGCGAGGCATTTCACCCGCCACAAAGGAAACCATTGACAACATGGTGATGCGTCCTCCGGAGGAGCAGCGCGGCGAGATGACGCGTTACCGCGCCCTTTGGCTCAACCGCATCATGGATCTCTACAAAGACTCTCCAACCAGGATTGTGTATTTCGAGCTGGCGCGCGCGCCGGTTCCGAAACCCGAGAGCTCCCGGCCCGCGACGTTTCTTCAAACCGCCTTACAACGCCCCGGAGTTGTCGCGCTTCCGCGGGATACTTTCCGGGATCTGGAGAGGCCGGAAATATTCTTCGACGGTCTGCACTTCAACAAAACAGGGCGCGGGCTCTTTTCGAACAGACTCGCTGCAAAAATTTCACCGCTGCTCGGAATTCAGTAGCCGATGCTGTTTACCACTTTTCCGTTCCTGATCTTTCTGCTGTTGGTGCTGGCGCTGTTCTATGCGCTGCCCCGGCGGTACCGACGCTATTTGCTGCTGGCGGCGAGCCTGCTGTTCTATATGGCCTGGAACGCGAAGTTCGTGTTTCTCATTTTTGGGCTGATCACGGTCGATTTTTTCGCAGCGCGGTGGATCGCTGTGCGTTCGGGCCGGGAGCGGCGACTGGCTCTGCTGGTAAGCCTGGCGGCGAATATCGGGATGCTCGGATTTTTCAAGTATGCGAATTTCGCGCGCGAGATCTGGGCGCAGGTTTTCCGGCCGGGCCAAATGCCGCAGCCGCTCGACATTCTTCTGCCCCTTGGCATCAGCTTCCATACATTCCAGAGCATCTCGTACGTAATCGATGTTTACCGCGGCGAGCAGGCCGCGGTAACGAGTTATGTGGACTACGCGTTGTTCGTCGCCTTCTTTCCGCAGCTTGTCGCCGGACCGATCGTGCGCGCGCGCGAGTTCTTCCACGATCTTTGGCACTGGCGCCCGCCGAACGCGGCGGAGTGGCAGCGCGGCGTGGCTATGGTCATGACCGGCTTCGTTAAGAAACTGGTGTTCGCGGATCGATTCGCCCTGGTGGCGGACCCCTACTTTACAAATCCGGCGGCGCTGCCAGGCCTTTTGCCCGCATGGACAGCCACAGTCTCATTTGCCCTGCAGATTTTCTTCGATTTTTCCGGCTACACCGATATCGCGATCGGGACCGCGCTGCTGTTCGGCTTTCACTTTCCTGAAAATTTCCGGCGGCCTTATCTCGCCGCGAGCATCACTGAATTCTGGCGGCGCTGGCACATGACGCTTTCCCGCTGGCTGCGCGACTACATCTATATCCCTCTCGGGGGCAATCGCCAGGGGGAGGTCCGGACATATCTGAACCTCATGATTACGATGCTGCTCGGCGGTTTGTGGCACGGCGCAAGCTGGAACTTCATCATCTGGAGCGGCTACCATGGCGCGCTGCTGGCTGTCGAAAAAAAGCTTCAGGGCCGCGGGCAAATAACCGGCATGGCCCGCATTCCGGCGATCCCGGTCACGTTCCTGCTGGTTTCTATCGGGTGGGTGTTCTTTCGGGCGAAGACGCTGGCTGCGGCTCTGTTTGTACTGACTCAGATGACGGCATTGAGAAAAGATTATGGGCTTTCGCTTCTGGACCATTGGCACTGGGGCCTGGCGATTTTCGGACTGCTCATTGCTGTTGGCGAGGAATACGGCGCACTGTGGACCCGTTTTACTCTGGCCCCGGCATGGGCGCGCACCCTCGCCATGGTCGCGGCTTTGCTCGCCATCGAGTTATTCAGCGCCACGGATCGGTCTATACCGTTCGTGTATTTCCAATTCTGAAGGGTAGGTTTACGGCCGGGTAGCAGGGACTTCCCATTCGCCCGCTTTGATCCTGGCGCTCACGTCGGAGAGACTGGCGGGGGTCACCCCGTTCGGCGGGTTCTTCAGGATGAGCAGGTTGGCGGTTTCATTGATCGCTATGCGGGAACCTTCCACCGGAACAATCCACTCGCCGGTGAAGTCGGTTCGGTCGGAAGCCTGCGGTACAGGGATGTCTTTTCGCATCCCGACCGAGCGGATCTTCGGCCCGGCGATCACGATGATCGAATCGCCGATGGGCTGCGCGCCGGGAGCAACCACAGTGGTGGCGCCGATCAGGACTTTGAGACGAACGTCCGGTTGTTTACTGCACGCGGCGAGAAGAAGAAACAGCGGCAGCGTCCGAAGCATTTTGGGCATGAACTGCCCATAATAACGTGGGCCGGAAAGTTCGATCAGGCGCCTGGAAACGTTCAGATCACGCGCAGCGTTTTCGGGGTGGGCGTAAGAACTTCGCATCCTCCGGCATTTACAAGCACGGTGTCTTCAATTCTGATGCCGCCCCACCCTTCGATGTAAACGCCAGGCTCGATCGTGATTGCCATGCCTTCCGCCAGTCTGGTTTTATCCTTGCGGCCGATGCGCGGGAGCTCGTGGATTTCGAGCCCCAGGCCATGGCCCGTGGAGTGAATGAACTCTCGCTCCAGACCGTGCTGCTTCAAAACTTCGCGCGCCGCGCGGTCGACGGCGCTGGTGGTCGTGCCCGGCTTCACGGCCGCGATGGCGGCCAACTGGGCTTCAAGCACCGCGCGGTAAGCTTTTTTGTATTTCGGCGTGGGCTGCCCGACATGGATCATGCGGGTCATATCGCTCGCGTAACCCTCCTGAAATGCCCCCATATCGATCAGTAAAATTCCCGGCTCGATAGAGTTTGGGCCGGGATGCGCGTGCGGCAGGGCGGCGCGCGGCCCCGCAGCCACAATCGTGTCGAAAGCCGGCGCTTCGGCGCCCAGTTTGCGGTTCTGGTAATCGATCTCGGCGGCGAGTTCAGATTCCAGCATCCCCGCTTTGAATCGCTTCAGTGCTGCATCGAGGGCACGCGAGTTGGTCTCGACCGACCTCCGGATTTTTTCGATTTCGCCGGCGTCCTTAACCAGACGCAGGTTTTCGATCAGGCCTGTTGCCGGTTTGAACTGCGCTTTCGGTGGCAACACTTTACTAAAACCCGCCATCTGCGCGACAGTCATGTTGTCCTGTTCGAAACCCACGCGGCGCGCTCCGGCGCGGTCGATTTCCTGGACTATCGCAGCGGTAAGCGGGCCTTTCGCGATACGAACCCGGCACCTCACCTGCTGCTGCGATTGCACGGTGTAACGCGGGTCGGTGAAAAGGACGGCAGATCTGTCTTTGAACAGCAGCACTGCCCCGTTGCTGCCCGTGAAGCCAGTCAGGTAGCGGACATTGTGCAGATTGGTGACAAGCAGCGCGTCCAGTCCCGGCTTGTCAGGCGTCGCGAATAACGATGCGGCGCGGGTGCGCCGGGCTTCTTCAGCGGTTACATTCGGCATGTAGGTTACGGAATCAGCAGCAGCTTCCCGGCGGTTCTGCGGCCTTCCAGATCGAGATGCGCGTCGGCTGCGTTCGCCAGCGGATACGTCTTGTCGATTCTGATGTTCAGCTTGCCGGAAGCGATCCAGTTGAATACGTCTCCGGCCCGCCAAAGCAGTTCTTCCCGGGTGAGGCCATGATGCGCGAGGCTGGGACGCGTCAGGAAAAGCGAGCCTTTCGAGCTCAGAATGTTCGGATCGATCGGCGCGACCGGTCCGCTCGACTGGCCGAACAATGCCATGACGCCGCGCGGACGGAGCACGTCCAGTCCTTTGAGAAATGTGCTGAAGCCGACGGAGTCGTAAACGACATCGACGCCTTTGCCGCCGGTGAATGCCCTGACTTTTTCGGCGAAGTCCTCACGCGTGTAGACGATTGTTTCATCTGCGCCCGCTTCCCTGGCAATGTCGGCTTTCGCATCGGTGCCGGCTGTTCCGTAAACCGTGGCCCCGAGCATTTTCGCCATCTGCACGATCAGACGTCCGGCGCCGCCAGCCGCCGCGTGCACCAGGGCTTTGTCGCCCCGTTTCAGCGGAAAAGTGGAATGAGTTAAATAGTGCGCCGTCATACCCTGCAGCATTGCTGCCGCGGCCGTGTTGAAGTCGACGGAATCCGGCAAGGGGACCAGTTGCGCGGCGGGGACCACCGCGTACTCCGCGTAGGACCCGAGCTGCATGGCATACGCGACGCGAGCGCCGGATTTTAAGTCCGTAACTCCCGGCCCCACTGCTTCGACGACTCCCGACGCCTCGCTGCCGGGGGTGAAGGGAAGCTCGGTCTTGTAAACGCCGCCGCGGAAATATACATCGATGAAATTCACGCCGGAAGCGGCGATCTTCACGAGAGCCTGCCCCGCACCGGGAGTGGGAACGGGCGAATCCACCAGCTTCAGTTCCGCGGCGGCGCCATGTTTCGAGATCTGGATATGTTTCATAATTTGGCCGGATTCAGAGCGCGCCGGAGCAGTCGGCCGGAGTGCGCGGTGAATGCATACAGTAACAGAAACAGGACGCTGAACGGAAAAATCAGCAGACGACCGATAGTATGAATGGCGCCCGCTCCTGAAAGGCCCGCGCGCACCAGCATGAAATGGCGTATGGTGGCTGCATTTTCGCGGTGCACCCAGAAGTAATCGCCGTTCTCATTCACGATGAAAAAGCGGGCGGGCAGGCGCATGGCAATCAGCCATTTCCATTTGGTCATGATCGGCTCCGCAGAGCAGATCATGCCCGCCACGGAATAGCCGCGGCTGCGCAGCAGGCGCATGAGTTCTTTCCGCGATTCGGGGGAGGCGTAATCGGTCACCCTGAATACAACCGTCGATGGATCGAAACCCGCGGGCAATCCGGCGTAACAGGTGACGAGGTCGATGGGAACCTCCGCGCCCCAGGTAGCGCGCAGATGAACCATAAGATTTTCAATGAGCGCGCGGGAGCCGCTTTCGATCAGCAGGATTCTCGTCAGCGGGGGCTGCCGCCGTGCCAGAAAATCGCGGCCTCTCATCTACCGGTCCGTGTATTCCTCATGCCATGCCATCTGAATCGCCTCCAGCTTTCCTTCATTCGATTTCGCCGGATCGTCGGCGAAACCCGGCAATTCGGTTACCCACGCGCGAAGATCCGTGAAGCGGATCGTCAGCGGATCGACATCGGGATGCGCTTCCATCAGCGCCAGAGCGAGATCTTCGGAATCTTCCCAGTGCAGTTCACCCATCAGCAGCATTTTCCCATTGAAGCCTGGCCGGAGGCCCGGTTTTTTCTTCGGGGCACCCTTCCGTGAGAGTAATGCCTTCTGAACTGGGCTATACTTTTTTTTGAGGTTCAATGCGGCTCTGGCCGGGCTAACTTCCCCGTAGCCGACCTCCCGCCACGTCGCGCGGACAATTTCAGACTTCAGTCCTGTCGCTGAAACAATTAGTGCTGGAATAATCCGTACTCAACACAAAGGGCTTTGCGGCTTCCCGCGGTTCCCTCGCTTACACTGTAGAAAACTGGTCTAACCCGTATATGTCCTTTAACGTTCAGCCAATTCGGGAGTTTGTCGTCCGGCCCGCGCTGCCGGCGCAGCTTTCACGCATGTCCGAACTCGCCTACAACATTCTGTGGGCCTGGGAACCTTCTATACGGGCAATCTTTCGACGGCTCGATCCGCAGTTGTGGAAAGAATCCGGATACAACCCGGTTGTGATGCTGGGGCGCGTTTCGCAGAGCACGCTGAAGAGCGCGGCGAGCGACCCCAGGTTCGTGGGGCAGTATCATCTCGCGTGCCAGCGCTTTGACATTCAAATGGCCGCGAGCCCCGCCGAGGCAAATTCCGACGGCAAACTGATCGCTTATTTCTCCGCTGAATACGGACTGACGGAATGCCTGCCGGTCTATTCGGGCGGTCTCGGGGTCCTGTCGGGCGATCACATGAAATCGTCAAGCGACCTGAACCTCCCGCTTGTCGGCGTCGCCCTGCTTTACCAGCTTGGCTATTTCCGCCAGTATCTGAATGCGGACGGGTTGCAGCAGGAGCGCTATCTCGAAAACGATTTTTATTCGCTGCCCATCCGGCCCGCGAACGACGCGAACGGCGAGCAGCGGACCGTGACGGTGGAGTTTCCCGCCGGCCCCGTGGCGATACGTATCTGGACGCTGGATGTCGGCCGGATCAAAATGCTGTTCCTCGATACGAATACGCCGCTCAACGCGAGGCCCGAGGACCGCGCCATCGCCAGTCAGCTTTACGGCGGCGACTACGATACGCGAATCCGGCAGGAGATCGTGCTGGGCATCGGCGGGATGCGGGCGCTCGAACTGCTGGGTTACAGGCCGACCGTGTTCCACATGAACGAGGGGCACTCGGCGTTTCTGGCGATTGAGCGCATCAGGCTGTTCATCGAGCGGCAGAAGCTGTCATTCGAAGAAGCGCTGGAAGCGACGACGGTGAACAACGTCTTCACGACTCATACGCCGGTACCCGCGGGGATCGACTTATTCGACCCCGGCCTCGTTTACCACTATTTCAGCAACTATTGCCGCGAAGCGAATATCGACTTCGATCGCTTCATGGCACTGGGGCGGCAGAATCCGCAGGATAGCGGAGAGCCGCTCTCGATGGCGATACTGGCGCTGAACACCTCGGCTTACAGAAACGGGGTGAGCCGTCTGCACCAGCATGTGTCGCAGGAGATGTGGCACTCCCTGTGGCCGACGCTGCCGATATGGGAGACGCCCATTACATCGGTAACCAACGGCGTGCATCTGCCGAGTTGGCTGAACGGAGATCTGGCCGATCTGTACGATCAGTTTCTCGATCCCGACT
>JALYHT010000004.1 GCA_030776225.1 Acidobacteriota bacterium
GAGTCTGTGCGACGATTACGATGTTGCCGACAGCGCGATATGCTGGTCATGATTCGCGATAGGGCGAGGGCGATGGTCGAAGGGCGCCCGCTGAACGTCCTGTTCATCCAGCCAGTTTCTGACGGCCCATCGGGGGCCGTGGGGAAACTACGCACTCGATGCCTGGCGAAATAATTGTGGTAATATCGTTTTTTTTACGACTAGGAGCCTATATCTTGAAGATTGCAATGTTTTCGGTAGCCGTGCTTTTCGGCTCGACGCTTTTCCCTCAAAACAACGGCAAGTGCGCCACTGCTTCTTTGCCCGAGGGGCCGGGCAAAACCCTCGTCGAAACGGAATGCACCACTTGTCACGAACTGAACCTTATCACTGACCACTACGGTCACACTCCGATTGACTGGAAGCTTACGGTAGAGCGCATGGTCGCCGCCGGGGCCGCGATTCCGAAGGATCAGATGACGACGGTCATCGACTACCTCAGCAAGAGTTTCCCCGAGCACGATGTGCCGCCCGCCGTCATTCTGCCCGGCAAGACCAAAGTCAGTTTTAAGGAATGGACCGCGCCCACCATAGGCTCAAGGCCGCACGATCCGCTGGCGACGCGCGATGGGTATCTCTGGTATGCGGGGCAGTACGCCAACGCACTCGGACGAGTGAATACCAAAACTGGAGAAATCAAGGAATTCCACCTGCCCAACAAGGGTTCCGCGCCCCATGGTCTGGTGGAAGATAAAGACGGCAAAATCTGGTTTACCGCAAACTGGAGAGGCGCCATCGGCAAGCTCGATCCGAAAACCGGAGAGTTTTCCGAATATAAACTGCCCGCCGATGCTCGCGATCCGCACACGCCGATCTTCGATCAAAAGGGTACTTTCTGGTTCACCGTTCAGAACTCGAACAAAGTGGGACGCATTATTCCCGCGACCGGAGAAATCAAACTGGTAGATTCTCCCACCAAAACCTCCAAACCGTACGGCATGGTCATAGACTCCAAGGGTACCCCCTATTACTGCGAATGGGGAGCCCCGAAAATAGCCGCGCTCAACCCCGATACCATGGCAATTAAAGAGTGGACGCTGCCGCACGCCGATTCCCGTCCGCGGCGCATCGCCATCACCAAAGACGACATGATTTACTACGCCGACTTCCCGCGCGGGGTCCTGGGCCGTCTGAATCCCAAAACCGGCGCGATCAAGGAATGGGCGTCGCCGAGCGGACCGAAGTCCGAGCCCTATGGAATCACCGTCGTGGACGGCAAGATCTGGTACACGGAGTCTGCCACAAAACCAAACACATTGGTCCGTTTCGATCCGAAAACCGAGAAGTTCGAGTCCTGGGCAATTCCGGCCGGCGGCGGCGTAGTGCGCAACATGATGACCACTCCCGACGGCAGCGGCATCGTTATGGCCGAAAGCGCGCTCAATATGGTCGCGCTCGCGACGATCGCAAAATAAAGCCAAAATGCTCAGGTCGCTGTTTTTCCTCATGGCCGCCACGGCGGCCTGGGCGCAGACGCCTGCGGCGCTGTTTGAGACGCACTGCGCCGTTTGCCACAACCCAACGAACACCATAGGCGCGCCGCTTCCGGAAACACTGCACGCCATGACGTGGCAGAACGTTCTGATGGCCCTCGAGAACGGGAAGATGAAGGGCATCGGCGATGCGATGGACCCGAAACAGAGGGAGGCCATCGCGAAGTTCATTGGAACTGCAGCTGCCACCCAACAGATCGTGCCTGCGGCGCGCTGTTCCGGTACAGCCCCCGCATTGGGAGCCGGGGTTTCCGGCGCGTGGGCCGACGCGGCAAACACGCGATTCGAATCCGCGAAGACATCCGGCTTGAACGAGACCAGCACGCCCCGCCTGAAACTGAAGTGGGCGTTTGGATTTCCGGGTATGACCACGGCCTTTGGCGCACCGACGGTCGCGGGTGGCAGAGTTTTTATAGGCTCCGCCGATGGGATGGTCTATTCGCTCGACGCCCATACCGGATGCACATACTGGAGCTATACCGCCGCCGCGGGGGTTCGTGTCGCTCCTGTTATCGGGAGACCGGAGAGCGGCACGGAGGCTTACGCCTGGTTCGGCGATCTGCGTGGCAACGTGTACGCGCTCCACGCTTCGACCGGAGCATTGGTATGGAAAGTGCATGCCGAAGAAAACCCGCTGGGCGTCATCACCGGATCGCTCAAGCTGGACCGGGGTCAACTGTACGTCCCGGTTTCAGGAAGGGATGAGTCCATTGCCGCGACCAACCCCTCCTATGAATGCTGTTCGTTTCGGGGCAGCGTGGTGGCGCTCGACGCGGCTTCCGGAACCCGCATCTGGACGGCTTACACGATAGCGGATACGCCACGTGAGACCGGCCAGAACGCGAAAGGAACAAAGACCTGGGGGCCCTCGGGAGCAGTGCCATGGTCTGCACCCACGCTCGACCTTCAAAAGCGCGTGTTGTACATCGGAACAGGGGTGAATTATTCCAACCCGCCGACGGACACCAGCGATGCCGTCGTGGCGATCGATATGAAAACGGGCCGACTTCTCTGGTCAAGGCAATTCACGCAGGCCGACAGCTGGAATTTCGCCTGCGTCGGGAAGGATAAGACCAATTGTCCGCGGCTTGCATTCATCGATACAGATTTCGGGAACTCCGGAATTCTGCGATCCCTGCATGGGAAGCGGTTTCTGGTTATCAGCGATAAAGGGGGCACCGTGTATGCCATCGACCCCGATCGCGAAGGCAGGATTCTCTGGAAGCAGAAAATTGCGGCCGGGGGCGTGAATGGGGGCACTATGTGGGGCGGCGCGAGCGATGAGCGGGGAGTCGTTTACATAGGGATTTCAGACTTCACGGCGGGAAAACCCGAAACAGGTGGAGGATTGATCGCGCTCGAAATGGCCACGGGCCGGAAGTTGTGGAGCACTCCGGCTCCCAAACCCGCCTGCATTGCCATTCCAGGGTGCAGCGCCGCTCAGCCAGCCCCGGTCACGGTGACTCCGGGGGTGGCATTCCTCGGCTCGTGGGACGGACATATTCGCGCCTATGAAACAAGGCGGGGAAAGATCATCTGGGATTTTGACACTGCCCGCACTTTCGAAACCGTGAATGGCGTGCGGGCTCGGGGAGGCTCTATCACCAGCACGGGCGCGGCGCTTAGCAATGGAATGCTCTACAT
>JALYHT010000005.1 GCA_030776225.1 Acidobacteriota bacterium
ACGAGACGAGTCTTTTGTAAGGTCGTAAACGAATTCCCATTCGTTATAAACCGTGCGATCTTTATAGCTCTTAATGGCGTCCTGCTCGCGTTTACTCGCAACGCCGGCGATGCCGCCCCCAATGGTCTGGCCCTGCGTGGGGTTGGGCGCGGTACCGGTGTTATTTGGGGCGTTGGTCGTTGAGGCGGAGTTGTTATTCGGATCGCCAGGGGTCTGCTGTTGTGCGCCCGAGCCAGGGAAACCGCCAGGACGGGGCGTGGTCAGGATCTGGTTGATGAGATTCGAAGCGGTAGGCTGGGCTATATTTGCCGGCTGCGTGTCCTGGAGTGGCTGGGATGTCGTGGGAGCCTGATAACCGGGAGGAAGCTGGTTTTGACCGTTGGCTCCAGATGGGCCGGGGCTGGGAAAACCGCCTTGTTGGGCCGTGTTCGGATTCGGCACCGGTTGACCATTCGCGTCAATCTGGGGAGGCGGCGGGGCGTTGGGATTGTTGGGATCGCCTGGCGCGCCGGGCTGATCGTTGGGCCGCTGCCGCGTGCCGATATTTACGCCTCCCGCCGGAGCGACGGTCTGGTTGCCCCCGATCTGCTGCAATTCCGTAATGAAAGTCTGTTGCTCGGTTGCGGCCGCCTTTTTCTTGCCGTAGACCAGAGAGTCCGTGAAAACTCCGCCCGGCCCCACATGAATGATGCGCCAGTCGTCTTTCCCGGTCATGGGATCCAGGTATTTGTGGCGCAGGAAGCGTAGATTCTGGGTGCTCTGCAGAGCATCGAAATCGCCCGGATAGCGGTTAAATTTGCGGACATAAAGGTTGACGGCGCGGGAATACTGCTCGCCGCGATCGATCAGCAACTGCTCTTTGTCGCGCTGCGCTTCGAAAGCCACGCGGGGCAGTTCCATGTAGAGCATGACCGCGACAGTCGCGGCCATCGCGTAAACGAACAGCAGCGCGAAGCCGGATTCGGGATTTCGTCGGGAGCGGCGGTCAGGCAGCGGCATCCTCCTGCAAAGGCAGTGTCTGGGTGCTCTTGAACTGCGTGTCCTCGATGGTGATGGAGTTGACGCCGATGCGCACAACTTTGTAGCGGCCGCGCTTCACGTCGTCGTTTTCGCCGACGACGATGATGTCTTCGCCATCGAGCAGAAACGCTTCTTTCCGCCCGTCGGATTTCGAGATCTTGTACCCGTAGTACTTGAACGTCATGGGGGGAGCGGGTGGCGGAACAGGCGGACCCGCCGGCCCGGGCGGCGGCGGGTTGATCACGATCCTGGGGGGATTTTTCGGCAACTGAACAGGCCTGGCGGCGGCAAGGGGAGGCACCGAGCCGTATTGGAAAATATTGCGCATCGAAGCGGGCAGTTCCACCTGCTGCAATTTCGCGAGAAGATCGAGGCGCAGAGTCGGATCGATGCTGGCCGGATCGGGCGTCTCTTCCCCGACCTCAACGCCCTGGCGGATCTTAAACTCCGCACCGCTGCCGGCCTTCGACGCGCGATGACGCTCCGTTTTGGCCGTCTGCGTTCGCGGAGCCACGACGGGCGAGGGTACAGAGGAAACCGTAATGGCCGGCGGGGCGCCAGAATCGCCGGAGAATACGTTGGAGTACAGAATCACGGCGGCGACAACGAGCAGTCCGCCAAGGATCGCGATCTTCTTTGGCTCAGCGCCCGTTTTCATAACGCGCCGCCGGTATCGTTTTTGACGAACACGTGCAGTTTGAGATGGCTGGTAATCAGATCGCCTTTGGGCTGCGGCGTTATCTGAATGCTCTCCATGATGAGGAAACGCGGCGAGCGGTCGAGCAGGTGGATGAACTTCACGAACTGGGAAAATACCCCTTCGACATTGACGGAGAAGGTCATGATCGAGAGGTCGTCGCTGCCTTCGATGGGGTCGAGCGGGGCGATTGTGCCCTCCTGCGTTTTCATGCCAGCGCTTCTCGCGATATCGTTCACCTCGCTCAGAATCGTCGAATAGGTAGTGCGACGGTTGGTGAAATAGCTGGCAAGGAACATATCGCTCTCGGCCTTACCTTTACCGATATTCGCGGCCAGCAGACGGCTGCGGGTGAGTCTGGCCTGATCGGCCTGGAGGCGCGCGTTGGCGACTATAAGGCTTTGGCTCAGCGCCTGGGGAGACGGGCCAAAAAAATTGAAGGCTATGGCGGCTGCCACCAGGTTGGCGGCCAGCAGAAGACCGAGTGCGATGCGAACCAGAACCCGGGGCTCCTTCCACGCCACGGGGCCTGCCGGGAACATGCCTTTTAGATTAAAGTTTGCGGGCATAGTTCACCGAGAGCTGGTAACGGTAAAAGGGATTGGTTTGGGAAGGGGGCGTGAAGCCGCTGACAGCCGTTGAGCCAAAAACATCCGAGCCTTCCAGTTTCGCTATGAAACCAATCACCGGTTCGGGCGATTCGGAGGCGACCTGCATGTCTAGAAACAATCCGCCCTGCGCGTTGACGGTGGGGCGGATGGCAATCACCCGCACGTTCGAGGGGCAGACCGTACCCAGGTCGGAAAAGATCTTCGTCCAGCTGATGGCCTTCCGGCGGATGAGAGTATTCAGCAAAACGCTGCGGTCGAGAACCACTTCATTGCCTGGTTGCCGCATGGAAGCATCCAGCTTAGCCTGCTCGCTGTGAATCGTGTTGAGCTGCCGGTTCGCCCGGTTCAGCATGGCCTGCGTATCGCGGGTCTCTGTGCGCTGCGTGACGGCGAGGGAGATCAGGAGTCCCAGCGTGCCGATGAGCAGCAGGGCCGCGATGGCGGACCCGATCAGCATGGGGCGGTCGCGACGGAAAGGCTCGCGCGCGAGATTGATCGGGATTCTCATGCGGCCGCCCCAACTGCGGGTTTCGAAAGTGGGTTCAATGAAGCCAGATAGCCGGCGAGGCCGGGGTATGGCTCGTCAATCGGCTCGACCTCGATGTTGAGCTCTACCGAAAGCCGGATGGAAGAGGCCTGGGTCCGCTCGCCAAAACCTGTGACGAAGAGTTTGTCCGGGCGGACTTTTTCGTTGTCCTCGATATAAGCCAGGGTCGGGTAGATGGCGGCTATGATCTCGTCGAGCGGGTCGGCGATGGAATCGACGCCGAATTCGTCGGCAGCGGAGATGATTTCGGATGAGGGGGTGTCGCCGATTTCAAGCGTGCGCGCGATGGTCACGACGCCACCGGAAAGAGCGAGTACGGTGAGCGCGCCGGGACTGCGATGCGCCAGAACGATGGAGCCGGTCACAGGCAGCAGATCGATAATAGCCAGCGAGGAAACAGTGATGAGGCCAGGGTGCAGGCCGGCGGCGCGAAATGGCGTTTCGTAGTGCGAAACGATTTCGGAAGGCGCCAGCGCCACAATCACTTTTCTGCCCGACTGCGGGAAGTAGGAGAGCGCGGCTTCATCGATATCGAAGGGGACGCTCTTGCGCAGGCGGAAGTTGATGAGCGGGCGGCGCTCCTCTTCCTTATCGGGAAGCGAATCGAAATCGAGCACCGCGGTGCGCACGCAGTTATCGGGCAGAATGAGCGCGGCAGAGCGGCGCCCTCGCCCGGTAGCGGGCGGGACGAGTTTGCGGATGACGCCGGCCAGGGCTGCGGCATCCAGAATGTTCTCTCTGACAGGCGAGGGCGCTATGATGCCCGGCCTGAGCGCGGCGTATTGAACGCCCGAGGGCGGGCGGGTTCTCGACATGGCAATGCCGTCGGCCGCCACTTCAAAGGCAAACTCGGGCGCAGGGTCGCGCAGTATGCCCATAAACTTGTCGACAAAACTCATTCGATAAAAGTCACCTTGTTGATCTCTTTGAGCGTGGTGATGCCGCGGCGGGCTTTCTCGACGGCGGATTCGCGCAGGAAGGTCATGCCTTCTTCGCGCGCGAGCCGTTTGATTTCGGAGGTGGGTCGCCGATCGAGAATAAGTTCGCGAATGCGGTCGCTCAGATCGAGAAGCTCGTGGATCGCGGTGCGTCCGCGGAAGCCGGTACCGCCGCATTCGAAACACCCGGGGGCTTCCATAAGTTCGAGGTCGCGCCATTCCGCGGGGTCGAGCCCGCTTTCAATGAACAGTTGATCCGGATATTTCACGGGCCGTTTGCAGTGTTCGCAATTGATGCGTACGAGGCGTTGCGCGAGGATGCAGTTCAGCGCGGAAACGAAGTTATAAGCCTCGACGCCGATGTTCAGAAAGCGGCCCAGCACATCAACCACGTTGTTGGCGTGAACGGTGGTGAACACCAGGTGGCCGGTCAGCGCGGAGTTGATGGCGATCTGCGCAGTCTCCTGATCGCGGATTTCGCCCACCATGATCTTGTCGGGATCGTGCCGCAGGATGGAGCGAAGGCCGCGCGCGAATGTGAGCCCTTTCTTCTCATTGACCGGGATCTGCGTGATGCCTTTAAGCTGATATTCGACCGGATCTTCGATGGTGATGATCTTGTCTTCGTCGTTCTTGATTTCGCTCAGCGCGGCGTAGAGCGTGGTGGTCTTGCCGGAGCCGGTGGGGCCTGTAACGAGCACCATCCCGTACGGTTCGGCGATGTAGCGGCGGAACTTGGCCAGATCGCTGTCGCTGAACCCCACGACATCGAGCGAAAGTTTCGCGAACTTCTCGCTCATCGACTCTTTGTCGAGCACGCGGAGCACGGCGTCTTCACCGTGAATCGTCGGCATGATGGAGACGCGGAAATCGATCAGGCGCGTTTTGTAGCGGACGCGAAAACGGCCGTCCTGTGGGACGCGACGCTCGGCGATATCGAGCTCGCTCATGACCTTGATGCGCGAAATAATGGTTGTGTGCCAGTCCTTCGCAATGGGAGGCATTGCGTAGTGGAGCACGCCGTCGATGCGGTACTTGATCACCACTTCCTGATCGCGCGATTCGATGTGGATGTCGCTGGCGCGGCGTTCGAGCGCGTTGAAGATGGTGGTATCCACCAGTTTGATGACGGGCGCGATGTCGCTGTCGACCGAGGCGAGCCGGTCAATAGAGAGCGTTTCATCGGGATTGTCGTCATCTCCGACGACATCGAGCGCAAAGCCCTCGGTGACTTCTTCGAGGACGCGCTGCGATTGCTCGGTTTTCTTCAGAAGGTCGCCAATTTGGGAAGCAGTGGCGACTTTGACGCGCAGTTTCTTGTGGAGCAGCAGGCCCAGCTCGTCGATGGTGTTGAGGTTGCGCGGGTCGGAGAGCGCGATTTCGAGAGTTCCGTTGCGCGCCTTCAGGGGCACGAAATTGTAGCGGAACATGAGATCGACCGGGATGGAGCGAAAAAGGTCGTGCTCGATCGCGCCATCGCGGAGATCGACGAACTCGCAGCGGTAGCGTTCGGCGGCCGCCTGGGCTTCGGCGATTTCGGCGGCGGCGGGGGAGCCGACAATCGGCATCTGGAACGGGATTTTGTTGGCGGTGGCCATGAGTTTTAAGGAACGAGAACCCGCGACCGCGAGCGGACACTCTTCCTGTCTGGACCTGGGACGCAATACTCCATATCTCACTTGACGCGCGGGTATGCCAAGACGTTGACTTTGTTCCTGGCAAAGAGTTCAGGCAAAGACCCGGCAGGGGGAAGGAGTAGGCCAGACGCACATCGGCCCCACCCCGTGTGGGATGAGGCCAGGTGGGTTTCAACTGCGGTATTTTTCTACTACTCGCCCTTGGCGGGTTCGCGTCCGGTTTCGCCGGCGGAGCCCGCGAACAGACTGCGGCCGTCTGGCAGCTTTATCGTACGAGCGTTAGCCAGGTTCGAGCCGTCTTTCGCCAGAGAACCTTCCACCGAGACAGAATCGCCGATCTTCAGGGAGTTGCGCGTCCAGCCGTGACGCATCAGGCCGTTGGGGCTTCCCAGTTCAAATTCCCAACTCGTGACGGCGCCTTTGTCGTCCTTCACGTCCAGATAGAACCGGGCGTGGGGGTTCATCCATTCGACCTTGGTGACCGTTCCCGTGAGTTCAACGGGCTTCTTGCTGTCGTATTCCGCGGCAAAGGAATGATGGGCGAGGGCGGGCAGGGCGGACAGGCCGAGGGCAGCCGCCAAAACACATACCAAACTAATCTTCATGCAGGAGCTCCTTCTTGATCTTACTTCAAATCGCAAACCCGATCGCGAGCGTCACCCGGTTTCTCTTCTGAGGTGCATCATATCATTACCTTTATTCCAAGGGAAACAAGTGTCGGAATTGGGCGAAGCTATGGCTTGTTATCGAGCACGCCCGGCGCCTGGGGAACCGCTGCGGCAACCGCCGGCCGCATGGCTTTGAGAGCCGCCAGCGCTTCAGCCGTGCCGTGCGGATCCGGCGTTTTCATGCGGGCGTAGAAATCGAGAATATTGGCGCGCAGCTCCGGGGTAACGCCCTCGAACTTTTTCTGCGCAAGCTTTTTCAGAAGCTTGTCATAAGTCTGATCGCTCAGCTTGTATTCGCCGCGGCTTACCGTTTTGCCGGTATCGAGATCCCGGTTCAACACGTGAAGATCTCCCGCCTGGATCTGCGCCAGCGCCTGCCTGTCGCTTTTGACGGCCGCATCGAAGCTGTCTTCAAACATCTTCTCCGTCACGGGGGTCGGGACCTTATAAGACAACCCCGAAAACGGCCCGACCCTCGGCAGCACGCGGGTCAAAAAAGCCAGAAAACGGGTAAAGAAGCCGGGCTGCTTATAGTCCGGGCCCCATTCTTTGGTGAAGCTCGCTTTGTTCATATTGTAGATGAACTGTTTTCGCGAGATCGTCGGCTCTTCTTTGACAATCTCGTCCTTCTTGAGAACCCAGGCCGCGCGGGTGACTTCCGGAATCAAGGTGCTCACGGCGAACCGGTACGTCCCGAGCGACAGGTCGAGCGCCCCGAAGACGTCTTTCAATTTCAGGCCGTAAGTATCGAGAAAGGCCCGCTCTATCAGTTCCTTAGAAACATGGAAGCCTATGAAATCGTGGTAAGCCTGCGGCGCATAATGCCCCTTGGCCACCTCAAGCACGTCGAAGCCGAACTCGGTGCGCAGGTGAGAGCTGTGGTCGTCGCCATAGGTCACTTCCTTGCCGAATTTTCGCGCCAGCTTTGGGTAAAGAAGCGGCACGGCGCGGTTGACCGCGATAGAATGCCCGTTCACGTCTGCGCCATAATGCGCCACGGTTCCCAGCGCGAAGGCCAGTTCGTCCAGAGTCATGGCATTGCGAACCATGGACTCGATGAAATCGGCGCTGCGCACATAATGCGCCAGATCGCTGAAGATGTGGCTGCCGAAAGGGTAATAGCCGAGGTCCTGAATTATGCAGCCGCCGTACGCGTAAGAGTGCGCCTCAATAAGCTGATCGGGAGTGGCGTCGGGCCACCGCGCCTTAAGCGCCGGAACCATCGAATCCTTCCAAAGGGTGTCGACAATGGCTTCGTGGGTGAGCACCGAGTAGGCGGCAGCGTGGCGGGAACCTGCGCATATTGCCAGACACACCCATACAAGGCTGCTCAGGCGCAAGTAGTGACTGAGGTGCTCCATTCGCCGGACTGTCATGGTCGGCAAAGTGTAAGCAATCGAACTACCAACCCTTATGGGAGGTGCGGTGGAAACAATGGTGGGCTCGAGAAGACTCGAACTTCCGACCTCTTCCGTGTCAAGGAAGCGCTCTAACCAACTGAGCTACGAGCCCACAAATCGGAGGGAAAACACAGTATACCAGCCCACCCGAGGAGCCGGTCTCGACCGAGTATCTCTACTCGCGTCTGTTGAGTTCACCAGGCACGCATATTCCGGTAACCCCACGGGTCCGCGCCAGCCTCGATCACCCCGCCAGGCGTGACCCGCACCAGTGCCGGGGCGGAGCCGCTCTGCCATCGCGATCGCGTCGCGGTCTTATGGCCGCGCGCCGCCAGTTCATCGATTACCGATTGTGGCGTCCTGTCGTCGAGTTGCAGGTCGCCTGGATTCATCGCGTGGTTATCGAAGCTCGATACCAGATGACGCGTCTCGAAGCGCGGTTGCTCGATCGCCTGCTCGGCATTCATCCGGAAAAGCACCACATCGAACAGCAACTGCATCAGCGCCTGCTCCTGGTTGTCCCCCCCGGGCGTCGAAAGCACGAGCCACGGTGTTCCATCGTCATGCGTCACCAGCGTGGGGCTCAGCGTAATGCGCGGCCGTTTCCCGCCCGCCAGCTCATTCGGATTTCCCGGCACGAGCAGGAAACTCTGCGCCCTTTCAGTCAGCGGTATCCCGGTGTCGCCCGCGATTACCGAAGGCAGCCATGCGCCGGAGGGCGTCGCGGAGAACATAACCCCGTCTTTGTCGATCGCATCCACGCACGTGGTGTCGTGCGCCATCAGGAAATCGTCGATCTTTGTGCGGACAATTTCCGATTGCGAAGGATGAATCCCCACCCGTCCGTCTATTTTGCCCGGCAGAAATTCCATGGAGGCTTTCGCGCCGATCTGCAGCCGGCGGCCTTCGGCGTATTTCATCGACAGCAACTCCTGCTCCGGCACCTTCACGAACTTCGGGTCGCCATAGTATGTGTCGCGATCCGCATACGCCAGCTTCAGCGCTTCCGTCAATGTATGAATGTACTGCGGCGAATTGACCCGCATGGAAGCGACATCGAGGCCGCTCAGGATGTTCAGCGCTTCGACCATTGCCGGACCCTGGCTCCAGAAACCGCCCTTATAAACCCGCGCCCCGTGGAACTCCGTCGAGACCGGCTCCTCGGGCGTCAGCCGGAAGCCGGCCATGTCGTCGTAGCGCAGCAGGCCATCGTGCCCGCGGCTGAAGGCGTCGATTTTCTTCGCTATCTCGCCGCGGTAGAAATAATCGCGCACGGCATCGATTCCCGCGGCGCGGCTGCCGCCCGCTTTCAACACCTTGCTCTCCGCCTCCACCATGCCGCGAATCGATGCCGCCAGATCCGGCTGCCTGAAGATTTCGCCAGGCATCGGCGCGCGCCCGTTCGGCATGAAATGCTTCATCGACATGGGCCACAGGGTGAAGAATTCTTTGCTGGCGGCGATGGAGCCCGAGCGTAGCTCATCGATAGCGGACTCATCCGCCAGTTCGAGCGCCGGTTCCACCACTTCGCTGAAAGACTTTGTGCCGTACTCGCGCAACGCGACGAGCGAGGCCTCCGGCAGGCTTGGCACCAGAGCGGCCATAAGACCCGCGACAGGCACCATGCCGCGCAGGCCGGTCTTTTGCGGCGGCTCCAGAATTTCGCCAAACTGCAGCGGCCGTTTGCGATAGAAATCCGCAGTCGCAAGTTTAGGCATGGTGCCAACGCCCGCGATTGCGTGTACCTTTCCATCTTTCGTGCGGATGAGAATGGGCGCTTCGCCACCCCAGCCCACGTGCGAATACTCAGTGGTCGCGGCGGCGAAGATGCTGGCCACGCCGGCATCAACTGCGTTGCCGCCCGTGTAGTACATGCGCATCGCGGCGTCCGTCGCATACCCACTGCCGGCTGCTATTGCGCCATGTATGCCACGCTGCGAATACTGCGCCGGCCGTTCCTGCGGGCGCGACTGCGCAAACCCAGCCGTGGCCACAACCAGTAAGACGATGAAGGATTTCAAGGCTTCCTCAAAAGCTGCTACACACAATCGTAGCTCCGAATCGGCCGGACGCTCCCCTCTAAAACTGGACTTTGGGGGCCGTTCTCGCTCCCGGCTCTGTCTTGAAATAAGCGTCCTCGCGCTGGAACCCCGCTATAGAGGCCACCACGTTAGCGGGGAATAGCGACAAGTCGGTATTGTATTTCTGAACGGCTTCGTTATACCGCCGCCGGGATTGCAGGATACGATTCTCCGTTCCTTCCAGCTCAAACTGCAGTTGCTTGAAATTCTCGTTGGCCTTAAGATTCGGATAGTTCTCAACCACCACCAGCAACCGACCCAGCGCGCCCGTCAACTGGTTATTCGCGTCGATTTTATCCTGCGGGGTTTTGGCTCCTACCAGCGCCGCGCGCGCATTCGCAACGGACTGCACCACTGTAGTCTCTTCCTTCGCATATCCCTTGACCGTTTCGACAAGGTTCGGAATCAGATCGGCGCGGCGCTGCAGATCCGCATCCACCTGACTCCACTGGCCTTTAATCGACTCCTTCTCCATGGCGAGCTTGTTCCGCTCTCCCACAAATTCACAGCCGCCGAGTACCAGGGCAAGCGCCACTACAATCAGAACAATCGCACCGGTTTTCATCGCCTAATCTCCATTTTCCATCAAATCGACCGCGTCTTTTCCATGGAATCGACTGCGTCGATGACCTTCCCGATCTCTGTCAGATATGGCCCAAGCAGCGCCGCCGCGTCCAGATCCTGCGTCTTTGCCTTTTGTTCGCGCTGATCGAGCAGGGCGCGAAAGGGCCCGGAGTCCAGTCCGAATCGTTCCACTGCGCGATCGATCACATCCCGTTTCCGCGCCGGACCTTCCACGCCGCTCAGGATCAAAGCATGCCGGAACAACACGCAGAATGTCGACAGCGATTCCACCATCAGCCGCCGCAGAACATCTTTGTCTGAAAGTATCGCCGACGCCTTCTGGCGCAGGCGCAGCATCTTCGCCCGCAGATCGTGTTCCACCTGTGCGCGGTAGAAGCGCGGATCGATTTCAAGCGCGGAAACAACGTCCGCTCCGGCCAGAATCCTGTGATGCTCTTTGATGTCGTGAAATTCGATGGCGAAGCAGTCCGTCGAGGTGCGCACCTCGTGCTCAGTCAGCAGCAGCGGCGCCGGATTCCCCTGTTGTTGCCACCACCGGAATACGGTTTCAGTCGCGCTTAGATGTGCGGGGCCGATCTGCGCGAGCACGCACAATACGTTGTAATCCGAAAATTTTTCGTGGTGGTCGCCAACCGCGGCGGACCCGTAAAGCACAACGGAAACCAAGTCGCCGCCAAGCGCTTTGTTCAGTTTTTCGACGAGTTGATCGAGGGGCCCGGGCATTCAATGACTTTGACTATATTAGCGGCTTACGCGGTTACCAGTCGCTCGATGCGCCGCCGCCGCCCGAGTCGCCGCCGCCGAATCCCCCGAACCCCCCGCCCGAGCCGCCGGAATCGAATCCCCCGAACCCGCCGCCGCCACGGCCGCCATAACCGCGGTTCCCGGCATTGAGCAACTGGCCCAGCAGCAAACCCGACCAGAATCCGCCACCCCCGCCGCCGCCGAACCGGTTTCCGCCGCCGCCCCGCAGCAGCATCAACAGGAAGAAAATTCCAAACAGAATCAGCGGCCACGGAATGCTGTCGCGCGTCGCAGGCCTGACCCGATACCGAACCGCGGGGGGCGCGACCGTTACGCCCTTCGATTGGGCAATGGTCGATCCCAGGCGCTGGGCAGCGGCGAGAAGGGCGGCCCCATATTGATTGGCACGCAGCGCCGGACGCATATCGTCCAGCAGCAACCCGGCCATCCCGTCGGTAACGGCCGCTCCCAGCCCTCCGCCGACTTCCAGGCGCGACTTATGGTCTGCGATAGAGAGAAGAACCAGAGCCCCGTTGTCCTGGTCCTTTTGTCCGATTCCCCAGGCCCGGAACAGATCGTTTGCCACGTCTTCCACAGGTTCGCCCTGCAGCGATTGCACTGTGACGAAGGCGAGTTCGGCGCCGGTGGCCTGCTTTACCCGCGCGGCGTAGCTCTCGATTTCGGCTTTGCTGCCGGCATCCACAACGCCCGCGAAATCGCTGAGGTATCCCTGCGGCCTGAGCGCTTTCCAATCGACGGCCAACGCGGGCGCCATCAGACACAGCACGCCTGCGAACAGCCGGAGAAAAGGTTTCATGTGACGCCTTCAGTGTACTCGCGCGCGCCGCTCAGCACCGCCCGCACTGCGCTTCACGCCGCGTGTTTGCGGCCCCACTCCTCTTCCCACTTTTTGATCTTCGCGTCGAATACTTCGAGTTCCGACGGGGTGACCGACAGATAATCTTTTTCCAGATCTTCCGCCGTTTCGATCGTGTTGCGCAGTTTGCAGATCGCAATGCGCGCGCACCAGGGGTCGCTCACAGGGCGGCCCGTGCGTTTCGAATAGGCCCGTATCGAGGCGTTGGGTATCGCCACTGTCTTCTGAATCTGCTCGTCGCCGTTATCGAGAACGTAGCGCACGTCCACCGTATCGCTGTGCCGGATCGAAATCCCGGTCTGCAGATACTTGAACTGCGCATGCCACCTGCGTCCAAACGGATCGGGACCGGCTTCGAAGTCGCGGAAATTTTCCATCTCAGGGTATTTTAACGTGTCGGCCGTTGGCGTTGACATGGCGCGTGTGTAGTCTGGAAGGAGGCAATGGCTTATCAAAACGAACTGACAATTGGCGAGGCGATCGCCCGCAAGGCAGGCCAACTGGCCCTGAAAATCCGGGAAGGAAACATCGGGATCGAAATCAAATCGGACGATTCCCCGGTTACAGTTGCGGATCGGGAATGCGAGAAACTGATCGTCGCTGAACTGGCGCGCGCTTTTCCCGACGACGGGCTGCTGGGCGAAGAAGGCACGACGCGGGAATCCTCGAATGGCCGCAGATGGATCATCGACCCCATTGACGGCACCCGCGATTTCATCCGCGGCACGCGCGCCTGGAGCGTTCTGATCGGGCTTGAGGAAAACAGGGAAGTGGTGGCCGGATTCACGTACTTTCCTGCGACCGGCGAGATGTACTCGGCAGCCCGGGGTGAAGGCGCCTACTGGGATGGCGCGCGCATGCGGTGTTCCGCAACCCGCCTGAAAAGCGAAGCGCTGCTCTGCTGCAACGGTTTGAGCTATATGCACCGCTATCCGTTCGCCGCCGAACTGGTTGGGTGGCTGGGAGATTTCTGGACTGTGCGGAGCACGGGCGGGTGTCTCGATGCGATGCTTGTGGCGAGCGGACGCGCCGATGCATGGATCGAGGCGCAGGCCCAGCCCTGGGATCTGGCGCCGCTTAAGATCATAGCGGAGGAGGCAGGCTGCACAACCTTCGATTTCAAAGGTCAGGACACCATATACGGAGGCAATTACGTGATGTGCGCGCCCGCGCTGGCCGATGAAATCCGCCGGTTTGTGGGACGCCGCGAAGAGCCCTGAACGCCTGCTTCTCTTAATTCCGGCTCTTGCGAATAGCCGCCGCCATGACGGCAAGCCTCTCCGCTTCTTTGTCGCGCGACATGGATTTGAGAACCGCCGCGTGTTCTTCCATGGCGTCCGCCATCAAAGGACTGGTGATGCCAACCGTATTTTCGCGAATCTTTTCGAGCAGCCTGTAGCGAGCCTCGGCGGTTGAAATTTTGCCTTCCGCCGCAAAGACCCGCGCCAGACTCTGCACCGCGTCGCCTACATCGCCGTTGTTAAGCCCTTTATTTTTTTCGCGGATTTCCGCGCAGCGGCGAAGGGGCGGCTCGGCTTCCGCATATCGCTTACCGATCCGGTAAGCGTCCCCCTCCAGACAAAGCACGGCGGCGGTCTTCAGGCTGTCTGCGCCGAGCAGTCTTTGATAAATTGCGCGCGACTTCTGGATCGCAGGCAACGCTTCGGCTGCATGGCCCTCGTCGAACATCGCACTGGCCAGGTTGTATCCGATATTCGCCACGTCGATGCTGTCGGGATATGCGCGCTCGATAATGGCTATAGCGCGCCGGTAAGCCGTTTCCGCGTCGGCGTATTTGTGTTCGGCGCGGTATAGCAGACCAAGACTGTTGAGCGTCACGCCGACACGCGTATCCTGCGGTCCGAAGGCCTCGGCCTGCCGCAACGCTTTGAGGAAGCTCTGCTCGGCCTTTGAGAAATCCTTCTTTCCAGCCGCATCCAGACCCTGTAAGACCGAGAACTTCCATGCTCCGTCATCCTGTCCGCGCACTAATGGCACGGCAATCAGTAATGCCAGCGCGAGGGCATGGCACACCCACCCTGTTCTCAAGCGCAATATTTGCCACTTTCCTGTCACTGATTGTTCTCAGAATAACGCGGGCTCTTCCTGTCTTTGCCCTGAGTTTTGCTGCGGCGGATGGCTTCGGCAAGCAAATTCAGCCTGTGAGCTTCGGTGTTTCTCCCCATGGCCTGCAGCAGGGCCGCATGATCTTCCATTGTCCGGGCGAGCAGCGGACTGGTAAGGCCCAGTTTCTTTTCGCGTATTCTTTCCGCAAGTTTGAACAGCGGCTCGGCCAGATGAAATTTTCTTTCGTTCGTATATGTCAGCGCCAGGCTGTAGACCGCATCGGCCAGTTCCGCGCTCTCGATTCCGGCCGCGGACTCCCGAATATCGGCGCAGCGCCGTAACGGCGCTTCCGCGTCGATGAAGTCTTTCATGGTCCGCAGCGAATCGCCAATCAGGCAAGCGACGTCCGCTGTCTGCAGATCGACCCCCCCCAGCAGCCGTTCGTACACGCTCAGAGATTGGCGGGCGACCAGAATCGCATCCGCCGGATGGCCACTGGCCAGCATCATTCGCGCAAGATCCAGATTTATATTTGCAGCCTCGATACTGTCATCGCCATCCGCCGACTGCAGAATTGCCAAGGCTCGGCGCAGGGCCGTTTCAGCGTCTTTGTATTTCTTTTCCCTGCTATAAATCTGCCCCAGACTTTCGAGAGAAATTCCCACGCGCCAGTCATCCGGACCGAAGCGCTCCGCTTCATGTACGGCTTTCCGGAAAGTCTGTTCGGGGATAGACAGATCCTTACCTGAGGCCTGATGCTGCCCCTCGGTCATCAGATCTTTCCATGCTTCTCCGGCAATTTGCGCGCCCACCGGCGTGACAGGCAGCAGAACGGCCCAGCCCAATACAGCAGATCTGAATTTGCGGAGAGGCAAAGACTACAAGGATATCCGACTACAGGCGAAAGTCAGTGATGCGACGACACGCCTGCCCGATGCGCCAGGGGCGCGGAGGCGGCGCCGCGAATCGATTCGATGAGCCCCCGCTCGTCCGGATCGGTCGAGCTGGTTTTGAAGCCACGGTCCACCATCTCAATTTGAATCACGCCGGCGTCGAGACAAGCCGACATATAAAGCGCCCGTACGTCTGGCCGAAGTTCGCGAACCTGGTCCACCAGATTGTGGCCGCTGGTGAGTTCCGGGCCAGCCATTTCGGTGCGCAGGTTTACGTCGGTAACGACGACATCAATCGGCACATATCCGCGCTTCGCAATACCCAGCGCCTCCCTGGGATCGCGCGCCAGCAAAGCCCGAATGCCATACGTATCCAGCATTTTCGCAAAGAAGGAGAGTATACCCGGATCTTCATCGACTACCAGCACAGATAAAGAATCAGAAGGCACAAACATAGGACTCTCCTGTTTTCAGAATATCTCTATTTCGGCAGAAGGTTAAGTTTTATTCAGAATTTATGTACTGAAATGCACCGACATTGACGAGGGCGTTCAGGAGGGCGGCGCAACGCTCGCGCGGCGCTCCAGTTTTCCCCAGCCGACGAGCCTGCCGCGCACGGCGAAAAGCAGACTTTTCGCCAAAACATACAGCATCAACTGCCGGTAGTAAATGCGCTGAAAAAACAGCAGCGTGAGATCCCAGGCGGCTATGCCTTCGAGCGCGTACGCCAGTATTCCAGTTAATAATTCAAAACCGAAAAACGCGAAATAATAAGCCAGCACGATTTTCCAGTTGCCTGCCAGCAACGCGAGCAACATCGCGATTTCCGCGAATGGCGAGAGCGTGGACAGCAATACCTGGAACAGCCAGATACCGGGCAGCGCAATGAAAGCAAGCGTTCCGTATTTCGGCACGAACAAGGCGTCGCGATGTTTCCACGCCGCCTGCAGCGTTCCGAAGGACCAGCGAAAGCGCTGCTGTGCCAGAC
>JALYHT010000006.1 GCA_030776225.1 Acidobacteriota bacterium
TCTTTGGGTTGACACAACGCGCGGACTTTGCCTTCCACGGTCGAGCGAATCCGGTCTTCACCGATGAAGTTTTTCACGAGCGCGGGCAGTTCGCAGTTGACCGTGACATTCGCTGCGTCAACCGCGACGGTTCCCGCGATGGGCAACGATATGAAGCCAACCCGCGCAGTCAGGGAGAAATCCATGATGGGGCCCTTCCAGCTTTTCTTACGGTCGGTCAGTTCGACAGCCCCCGGCGCCGCGCCTTCGAAAAGAGCGTCAGCCGAGCGGTCGACCATTGCGATGGCCTTTTCAGCAGTAGTTTTATGCGGAACGATGATGGTCACGCGTTATTCCGTTTGAGTTGACCGCAGGCGGCGAATATATCGAGCCCGCGGGGCTTGCGCAGGAAGCACGGGATGCCCTTGCCCACAATTTCCCGCTGAAAAGAAGCTACGCGCCCGGGCTCCGGAGTCTGGTACGGGATGCCCGGCCCGGGGTTCAGCGCGATCAGGTTGACCTTGCAGTTCAGATGGGAGAGAAGCCTGGCAACACGCCGCGCATCCGCGTCGGTATCGTTAACGCCGCCGAGCAGCACGTACTCGAACGTGAGTTTTTCCCATGCGCGAAGCGGGTAAGCCCGGCAAGCCTCAATCAGATCTTTCAAATGCCATTTGCGCGTAATCGGCATCAACTCCTGGCGCATTTCTTCCGTGGAAGCATTGAGCGAAATGGCGAGCTTTGGGCGGACTTCCGCTTTTCCCAGTTCTTCGATTTTGGGGATGATACCGGAAGTGGAAACGGTGATGCGGCGTTCGCTCATCCCCACGGCTCCGGGATCGCACAGAATGCGGGTGGCCTTCAAAACCGCGGGAAGATTCAGCAGCGGCTCGCCCATACCCATCATGACGATGTTGAAACGTTTGTTCTCCGCCAGCAGATTATTGTCGCGTGCGACGAACAAAACCTGGCCGACAATCTCTCCCGCGGTGAGCGACCTTTCGAGCCCCATGAGCGCCGTCATGCAGAACTTGCAATCGACCGGACAGCCGACCTGACTTGAGATGCAGACCGTATCGCGATCGCCTTCGGGCATCAAAACGGTCTCGACGGTGCGCCCGTCTTCGAGGCGCAGCAGGTAGCGCCGGGTGCCATCGACCGAGTTGAAACATCGGTCCAGTTGCGGAAGTCCAAGTTGGGCGTGTTCCGCCAATTCGAGGCGAACGTGCGCCGGAAGGGTGGAAATCTGGACCAGATCTCCCACCTTTTGACGGTAGATGGCGCGGTAAATCTGTGCGGCCCGGTACCCCGGCTGGCCCGCCGGGAGCGCCTGCTGAAGCTCGCTAAGTTCCATTCCTACAAGAGCTTGCGGCATTAACTTGAGCTTAGCACGAAGGCGGTCACCCCGGACCTCCGGTAGCCGGTCACCCTGGCGAAATGGTACAAATTAAACAGGTTCATCACGTTGTCATCCACCCAGATCGCAGTCGGCCCCTCCTCCACCGGAGAGAGGGATATTCTCACCACCACCCTGCCGAACGGCATCAAGGTCATTACCGAGGCCATGCCGCACGTCCGTTCGGTCTCGGTAGGAGTGTGGGTTTCGAGCGGCTCGCGCAGAGAAACCCCGGAAGAGAACGGGCTTTCCCATTTCATCGAGCACATGCTGTTCAAAGGCACTACCAACCGCTCGGCCGAGGATATTGCAAGGTCCGTAGACTCGATCGGGGGCAATCTGGATGCGTTTACCGCCAAAGAGATGGTGTGCTACAACACCAAGGTTCTCGATGAGCATTTGCCGATCGCTATGGATGTGCTGAGCGATCTGGTTCTGAACCCGGCTTTTCGCCCCGAAGATATCGAGAAGGAGAAGGGCGTCATTCTTGAAGAGATCAAGATGGATGCGGACAGTCCGGATTATCTGGTGCATGAAATCTTCTCTTCGAACTTCTGGAAAGACCACGCCTTAGGCAAACCGATCCTGGGCACTCGCGACACGGTAAAGCGCTTCGATCGGGCGATGGTCGAAGGCTACTACCGCAGCGTTTATTCGCCGGCGAATCTCCTCATCACCGCGGCGGGTAATCTTGGCCATGACCGGCTGGTAGGCCTGGCGCGCGAGCGTTTTGAGGCTGTGCCGCAGGCGGGACCGGAGCGTCCGCAGAATGCGCCGGCGACACATGCGCGTATTTCGCTGAAATCCAAAAAGGATCTGGAACAGGTGCATGTCTGCATGGGCGTCCCCTGCTATCCGATTCCGCACGAAGACCGGTTTACCTGCTATGTGCTGAACACAATGCTGGGCGGCGGCATGAGTTCGCGGCTTTTCCAGAATATACGCGAGCGGCAGGGTCTGGCCTACGCGGTGTTTTCGGAGCTGAACCCCTATAGCGACACCGGGTGTTTGTCGATTTACGCCGGCACTTCGCTCGAATCGGCTAAACAGGTGGTGAAGTCGGTGTTGAAGGAATTTACCGACCTGAAGCAGGGGCCCGCGCCCGCAGAAGAAGTACGCCGCGCGAAGGATCACCTCAAAGGTTCTCTGATGCTGAGTCTGGAATCGACATCGAGCCGTATGTCCAATCTGGCGCGCCAGGAAATGCACTTCCGCAGATTCTTCTCGCTGGATGAACTGGCCGAGAGCATCGAGCAGGTGACGGCGGCGGATATACAACGGGTAGCGCAGACCTTTTTCGACCAGAAGAACGTCGCTTTGACGGTCCTGGGCAATCTGGAAGGTTTCAGGATCGTCCGCGAAGATCTGGTCTGCTGAGCACTGAGCAGAACGGCTCCATCGACCCTCATGGCACAATGAAGAGATGAGCGCACCCATTGCCAGCGGTCCCGTTGAATTGTTTTCGCGCGTGGACAACGAGACCGTCGAACAGGCCGCGCTGCGCGCCGGCGTCATCACCACCACCCTCGACAGCGTAATCAACTGGGGCCGCAAGAATTCCATCTGGCCGATGGCGTTCGGGCTGGCGTGCTGTGCTATCGAAATGATGTCGATGAGCGCGTCGCGCTTCGATATCTCGCGGTTCGGCGCCGAGGTGTTTCGCGGCTCGCCGCGGCAGAGCGATCTGATGATCATCGCGGGACGGGTCTCGAACAAGATGGCCCCGGTCATCCGGCACCTTTATCAACAGATGCCGGAACCGCGCTGGGTCATTTCGATGGGCGCCTGCGCCACATCAACGGGCGTGTTCAATAACTATGCGCTCGTGCCGGTCAATCAAGTCATTCCGGTGGACGTGTACGTGCCGGGCTGTCCGCCGCGTCCGGAGCAACTGATCCACGCGATTATGATGCTGCAGAATAAAATCGGCGCATCGAGCGGCGCCTTCAAACAAGCGTTGAATCTGGTTTAGCCCGGAAGCCTGGCAGGGCAAACACTTACTTAGCAACCCACCGTGCGCGATACCTTGCTATCACTGTCCCATGGTGCGGAGCTGAAGCCGTCTTCGTCTTCATACGATCCTTCTTCTTCCGGAGCGCTTCAGCGGGCATACTGAAGACCTTGCGGACGGCGTTGTCGAACCGTTCCCATTCTGAGTTGCCAGGAACTGACCGTGCGGGTGAAATTCTCATAGGTCAGGAAAAGACATGGGCGCAATCTGCCCCGGTCGGTGACAGCTCTGGCAATGTTCCTGTAAATCGGCAGAATTTCTTTATTGAAGGTAACGCCGGGCGTGCTGAGTTCCGCGGCCGACGCGTACTATCCCAGGGCCACGGCGAACAACGGCGATTTCGTTCCAGGCATGCAATTTCCCAATCAAACTACAATGTCATTGCACGTTATCCGCTTTGGGCCGGCCGCCCAAAGACTACTACAAATAATCGGCCCGCGACATGCCCGGACCGAAGCGCCGACACCGCGTTCAGGCAGCTCTTGAGACCTGACTGTGGGGATCGATTACAAATTTCTGTGCCGCGCCTTTGTCGAAATCCCTGTAACCCGCTGGCGCCTCATCGAGAGAGATCAGGGTCACGTTGCAGGCTTTGGCGATCTGGATTTTGTCATACAATATCGCCTGCATGAGTTGCCGGTTGTATCGCAACACCGGGCATTGGCCCGTATGGAACGAGTGAGACTTTGCCCAGCCGAGGCCAATACGGATGCCCAGATTGCCCACCTTTGCATTGGCATCCACCCCGCCAGGGTCGCCAGTGACATAGAGGCCCGGAATACCGATGGCGCCGCCCGCGCGCGTCAATTCCATAAGAGAATTGAGTACCGTTGCCGGTCTCTCGGAGCCCGCATCATGTCCGTGGCCGCGGGCTTCGAACCCGACACAATCCACGGCAGCATCGATCAGCGGTTCGCCCGTTATCGCGGCGATTTGATCCGCCAGTGAAGCATCCTTGCGGAGGTCGACAATTTCGCATCCAAAGCTCTTTGCCTGGGCCAGTCGCTCCGGAATCATATCGCCGACAATCACAACGGCCGCACCCAGAAGATGGCACGACGCCGCACACGCGAGGCCTACCGGTCCGGCCCCTGCCACATAAACGATGGAACCTGTGGTGACGCCTGCCGTGACAGCGCCGTGATAACCAGTCGGGAAGATATCCGAAAGCAAGGTCAGGTCGCGGATCTTCGCTTTAGCTTTTTCTCTGTCGGGAAATTTGATCAGGTTGAAGTCGGCATACGGAACCATCACGTACTCAGCCTGGCCGCCCACCCAACCGCCCATATCGACATAGCCATAAGCGGCTCCCGGACGAGCGGGGTTTACAGTAAGGCAGATTCCGGTCTTCCCCTCCCGACAGTTGCGACAGCGGCCACAGGCGATGTTGAACGGGACCGTAACGATATCGCCCCTTTCGAGGAATTCAACGTCGATACCCTTCTCAATCACTTCACCGGTAATCTCGTGCCCGAGAATCAGGCCGCGGGGAGCGGTCGTACGGCCCCTGACCATGTGCTGATCCGAGCCGCAGATATTCGTGGTGAGAATCTTCAGAATCACGCCGTGAGGCGCGTCCTTTCCCCCGAATGGATCGCTCTCCGACGCCGGCATCTTCAACCTGGGAAATGGAATCGACTGAACCTCTACTTTGCCGGGTTCCATGTACGCGACCCCTCGATTACTGGCCATAACGATATTTTCTCTTTCGAAAAATCAATCGAGTCGCGAAGACTCAGTACGCGGCGGCGGCAGCCTCGGCGACGCCATGGTCCTGTGCGCCGGAGCCTCCGCTCACGCCCACAGCGCCGACAACCTTACCGTCGCGCTTCAGCGGAATCCCGCCCGCAAAAATCATGATTTTCCCGTCATTCGAAGCATGGATTCCAAAGAACTGGCCTCCGGACTGGGAGTGGTCCGCCAGATCCTTAGTTGCGATATCGAAGGCGCGGGAAGTATAAGCCTTCTTCTGAGAGATATCGATGCTGCCGATCCATGCTCCATCCATTCGAACGTGAGACACGAGATTGCCACCGGCATCCACCACAGCGATATTCATCGGCTGCCCGACCTCCACCGCTTTTTTCTCGCCTGCTGCTATGATCCTTCGGGCATCTGCTAAGTTGACCATTTAAATTGAATCTCTCTCTTGTAATAAAAGTGAATTGTCGGCGCCTGGCTCTTTCCACACTATGAAGTGCGTCGGATTCTTGCGCGGCGAGGACCAGTTTATGTAACGCTCCAGAAAACGTCAAATAGAAGATCCCGAATGCTTAATAGGTTGAACCTATCTAAGCTCTCTTTGTGTATACGTGGTTGCCGACACGCTATCGATGGCGGGAACGGCCCGGTGCCCGTGCATGCTCGAAATCGGCGTCGCCAGTGTGATCGGGCTTGGGCGCTGTCGCGCGGCTCCCCGCCAGAGACCTGGCAATGTTTTCTCTAACCTCACGCGAGCTCGCTATTTCGAAGAAAGTATCGGCTACCGGGGATGGTGGATCACGGTGCGGGATTACGATTCCCATAGAGAGCTTCCGTCCCTTCGGCCGAAGCGGAATCGCTTCGAGATCTCCCTGGTTTGCAATGATCGGTATGATTGTCCGGGGCACGACTGAAGCCCAGTGACCAGTGCGAACATGGTCAACCAGCAACAGGATCGAGCCCGCGGCGATTTGCGGAGTCTGGGGAGCGGTCCAGAGAAACTTTGATTCCTGCGTCCCGGGAAAGTAAGACTCGGGAGTAAACAGACAAAGCGGAAGGTCCTGCACTTCATCCCAGGAAACCGTTGGCCGTCCGGAAAAAGCAGAGCCTTTCCGGATCAGGAGTTGAAATTCCTCATCATAAAGCCTGGCCGATCGCATACTGCCCGCAACTTTCTCATCCAGTATCGTAATGCCCACGTCCAGCGAGAATTCCTCAAGCTCCTGCATGATCTGCGCCCCGCTCTGGATGACAATACGCAGGCGTATTTTGGGAAACCGCTTTGCAAAAGGAACCGTCAGCCACGAAGTGATGGGCGTAGCGGAGCCCATGACTCCCAGCCGCAGCGTCCCGGCTAATTGCCCGGTGCCATCTCGCAGCTCCTGCTGTAGCCTCTGGCACTCTATAGCGGTGCGTTGTGCCCACGCGAGGACAGTCTCTCCTTCTTCAGTCAGCCCCTGGTAACGCTGGCCACGCTTTACCAGCATCAGCCCGAACTCACTCTCAAGTTGCTGAATCCCCGCCGAAAGCGCAGGCTGAGAAACATGACAAGCGGCAGCCGCGCGGGCAAAATGGCCTTCCCTGGCCAGGGCAAGCAGATATTCGAGTTTACGCGCGATCATTTCGGGTTTTCACCGGGTTCCGGACCTCCGTATACTACAACGTTTCAAGTAAAACACGACTTGAGCAATTGCGCGGCGTGTGAACATCGTAAATATTGCGAGGGGTGAAATTTCGCGGGCTTCCCAGGGCTGGACAACTTGCCTTCAGGTAAGTTATTGCCCTAAGTAGACAGGTTCGCGGCAGAGGCGGGCAGTTCGCGCCGGACTGCGTCCAGCACGCCGTTCACAAAATGAACCGACTCCTCGCCTGAAAAGCGGCGGGCGAGTTCCAGTGCTTCATCGATAATCACCGCGGGCGGCGTATCCGTGCGCAGCATTTCATAGACGGCGATGCGCAGGATGTTGCGGTCCACCACTGGCATGCGTTCGAGACGCCAGTGGGCGGCATGCCGCGTAATGCGTTCGTCGATTCCTGGGAGTTCTTCGATAACGCCGCGCAGCAGGACTTCAGCGAATTCATCCGCCCGCGGCTGCCCCACCGTGTCATCAGCGATCAGCAGCGAACTATAGTAGCCGCGCATGATTTCTTCGGGGGGCATACGCCGGAGGTCCCATTGGAACAGCAGTTGGAGCGCCTGCTGCCGCGCGCGGTGTCTGGCCATTACGTACGCACCCGCAATCTGTGCAGAAGATTTGCCATCTCGATGGCGGTGAGCGCGGCATCCACCCCTTTATTGCCGCTCTTGCCACCCGCGCGATCGATGGCCTGTTGCTCCGTATTTGTAGTCAGAAGTCCGAAGGCCATGGGGATGCCGGTTTCGGCTGCCGCATCCGCGATCCCGCGCGCGGCTTCGCCGGCCACGTAATCGAAATGCGGCGTGTCTCCCTGAATCACCGCGCCCAGACAAATGATGGCATCGGGCCGTTTGTGCACCGCGATGGTCCGCACGGCGATCGGGATTTCCCATGCGCCCGGAACGCGCACAACTTCGATGTGCTCCTCTATAGCGCCGCGTTCCACCAGCGCAGCGACAGCGCCGGCCAGCAATGGTTCAGTGACAAAGCTGTTGAAGCGGCTCACCACGATAGAGAAGCGCAACCCCGCGGCGCTGAGATCATTGTCGAAAGTCTGATTGGCAGCTTCGCTCATTCTTTTATCGGCCCGTGAAGACGGCTTTTCGTTTTTCGAGGAACGCCGCCGTGCCTTCGCGCCGGTCGTCCGAAGCCGCGGTGACACCGAACGCCATGGCCTCGAAGCGCAGGCCGGCATCGAGGCCGCCGTCGAGGCCCGCGTCCACAGACTCCATCGTGAGTCCCACGGCGAGCGGAGCATTGGCAATCACTTTCAGCACCCACTGTTTGGAGAACGCGATCAACTGTTCGCGCGGAGCGATGGCATTTACCAGCCCGATGCGATGCGCTTCTGCCGCGTCGATCGCTTCGCCGGAGAGCAGCAACTCCAGAGCGCGCCCCCGCCCCACCAGCCGGGGCAGACGCTGTGTTGCGCCATAACCCGGTACAATGCCGAGCTTCACTTCCGGCTGGCCCAGCTTCGCCTCAGGCGAAGCGATGCGAACCGTGCAACACATGGCGAGCTCAAGGCCGCCACCGAGCGCGTAGCCGTTGATGGCTGCGACGGAAGGCTTGCGCAGTGTTTCGAGAGAGCGGAAAATCTCCTGCCCGCGGCGCGAAATACGTTCGGCTTCGATGGCATCGACGGTCGCCAGCTCCCCGATATCGGCGCCAGCGACGAAGGCCTTCTCACCCGAGCCGGTCAGAATTACGGCTTTCATCGAAGCGTCGTTGCGGACAAGCTGAAAGGCTTCGCCCAGCTCCGAAATTACCTCCCGATTCAGCGCATTCAGCTTCGCGGGCCGGTTGACGGTAATGAGGACGAGCCCGTCCGCATCCGGCTCGAAAGACAGGAACTGAAAGGACATATGGGATAATCGGGGTTCAGCCCCATCTTACCGCATGGTCCCCGAATTCATACGGAATTTCTCTATTATTGCGCATATCGACCACGGCAAAAGCACGCTGGCGGACCGTCTTCTGGAAACCACAGGAGCCCTTTCTCAGCGCGAAATGATGGCGCAGGTGCTCGACAGCATGGATCTGGAACGCGAGCGCGGCATCACCATCAAAGCCCATGCGGTGAGGCTCGATTACAAAGCCGACGATGGCAACTGGTATCAGTTGAATCTCATTGATACGCCGGGCCACGTTGACTTCTCATATGAGGTCTCGCGCAGCCTGCAGGCGTGTGAAGGGGCGCTGCTGGTGGTGGATGCGTCGCAGGGAGTGGAAGCGCAGACGCTCGCGAATACTTATCTCGCGCTGCACCATAATCTCGAAATCATTCCCGTCATCAATAAAATCGACCTGCCCGCGGCGGAGCCGGAACGAATTCGCGAACAGATCGAAGACGTGATCGGGCTCGACGCGAGCGACGCGGTGCTGGCCAGCGCCAAACAGGGCATCGGGATTCACGAAACGCTGGAAGCCATCGTGAAGCGGGTGCCCCCGCCGCGCGGTAATCCGGACGCGCCGCTGCGCGCGCTGATCTTCGACTCGTGGTTCGATCCCTACCGCGGCGTGATTATTCTCGCCCGCATCGTGGACGGCAGAATCGCCATGAACCAGAAGATCAAACTCTGGTCGAATGGCGAGCAGTTCGACGTGGAGGGCCTGGGATACCAGTCGCCCAAAGCGATCCCGCAGCCGGAGTTGTGCGCCGGCGAGGTGGGTTATATCTACGCCAACATCAAGAACGTCGCGGATGCAAAGATTGGCGACACGATTACCGACGCGCTGAACCCCGCTGAAGAACCGCTGCCTGGCTTCGAGGAAATCAAACCGATGGTCTTCGCCGGGCTTTATCCGGTGGAATCGCACGAACACGGGCTGCTGCGCGACGGGCTGGAAAAGCTTCGGCTGAACGACAGCGCGATGAGCTTCGAGCCGGAGAATTCCGTTGCGCTCGGCTTTGGGTTCCGATGCGGTTTTCTCGGCCTGCTGCACCTGGAAATCGTGCAGGAGCGGCTGGAGCGCGAATTCAATATCGATCTGATCACCACGGCGCCCGGCGTCCGCTATCGCATTACGAACACGAAGGGCGAAATTCTGCAGGTCGATAACCCGAGCAGGTTCCCCAGTCCCACCGAGATCGAAAAGATAGAAGAGCCCATCATCGACGCGACAGTGATCACGCGCGAGGAATACATCGGCGGCATTCTGGCGCTGATGGAAGACAAGCGCGGCGTGCAGAAGAAGTTTGAATATATCGGCTCCGGCAGAGTCATGCTGCTCTATGAGATGCCGTTGAACGAAATCGTGCTCGATTTCTACGACCGGCTGAAGAGCGCGTCGCGCGGTTATGCCTCGCTCGATTACCATCTGGCGGGGTACCGGGTTTCGCCGATGGTGCGGCTCGATGTGCTGATCGCGGGCGAGCCGGTCGATGCGCTGTCCATGATCGTGCATCGCGATTTCGCTTACGAACGCGGCAAGATCCTGATCGAGCGCATGCGCAAACTCATCCCGCGCCAGATGTTTGAAATCGCTTTGCAGGCGGCTATCGGAACCAAGGTGATCGCGCGCGAGACCATATCGGCAATGCGCAAGAATGTGATCGCCAAATGCTACGGCGGCGATATCAGCCGCAAGCGCAAACTGCTGGAAAAGCAGAAGGAAGGCAAGAAGCGGATGAAGCGCGTGGGGCGCGTGGATATCCCGCAGGAGGCGTTTCTGGCGGTTCTCAAAGTCGGCGATTCAGGCCCCGAAGATTAATCGGTTACTGGTGGGCGCTGTGGTGGAAATGCACGTCGACCTGATACAGCGAAAAATCCATCTGCACCACGTATTTCATCTGCGCTTCCAACTTGCCGTCGGCGTGTGTAATTTGCAAATCGCCGCTGCGGACCGGCAGATCCAGTTCCCTCGCCCGCGCCAGCACGCCGGACCGAAACGCATCGTCCGGCACGCCCGAACCGCGCGCCAGCGCTTTCATGTATTGCCCCAGCCGGTAGTCTTCGATATAAATCGGAGCCAGCGCCACCAGAACCGTCGCCATCGCGACGAGAACCAGAAGCCCCGCGATGAGTCGCCAAAGGGGAAGGCGGCCGGGCGATACCTGCATCAACGTTCGCAATCCGAATCTTTACCGCTGGCCGCGAAAAGCTCTTCCCAGATGTCACCCTGTTCGGTCCATTCGGGAGCGGCTTTGCCTGTGAACTGCAGTTCTTCGATATTCAGTTTGCCGTGCCCGTAAGGGCAGATGTATTCCATTTTCGGACGGCCCAACTGAAGTATGCTGCCCCAGGATCCGGTCTCGATGGGCATGCAGAGACGGCGAAGACAGGTGCGGCAGCGATAGCGCTGGTCCCAAATCGCGAGGCAGAAGAGCCCAAACGACAACTGGAACCAGACACCTGCGAGGAAAGTGTAAAGCAGGTCGTAACTGAACTCGCCCATTGCCAGATGAAACAGTTTGGTGTGCGGCGCCCAGAAGAGATTCAGGAACCAGAGCGCGAAGCCCGCGCCGAAACCGGCAGCGGCAAACTTCAGCAGCAGAAAACCCCAATAGCGCAGGTGATGCCTTAAGTTTGCGGCCATTGCGATCGCCCTCTTTTCAATATACGGCAGAAATGGGTGTGCGGGTTCAATTCCCGCGGGAACACCACAGGACCCACCAGATCATCAGCGGTTGCAGCGCGAGCCGCGCCCACAAGAGCCAGTCCGGCACAGGTTTCGCGGTGACCTGAACGCGTTCGGCCGCCATATAGATATTTGCGGGGAAAACCGCGGTGAGAAGCGCAACCAGCCCCCACGCGGCCGGACGCCGCAAGCGCGGCGTGAGCAGCCCGATGCCGCCCGCAATTTCAGCCGCTCCGCTGGTATAGACCATCGCCAGGGGAGCGGGAATGAAAGGCGGCATGATCTTTACGTAGGGATCCGGGTGCATGAAATGCAGCGCACCCGCCGCGGCAAAGAAGATCCCGGTGGCGATCGACGCAAGGTTTCGAGCCGTGCTGTTACTTGCCACGCGGTTTGACCGCAGCGGGCGCCGGTTTCGCGAACTTCGAGGGGTCGATTCGGACGTTTGCCTGAATGTCGCTCAACTGAATATCGGATTGACCGTCCGTCCAGGTGATTAAGATGTGCCAGGGCAGCTTGACGCCCGCGACTTCGCGGTAATCCGCGTAGTCCACCTGCGTAGGAACTATACCGATGGGAGTATCCGTGTATCGAACCTGACGAGTCAGCAATCCGGTTTTTTCATCGAAATAGAGTTTCACGCGGGTCTTCCCGGCGCCCTTTCCCTGCACGATGTTTACTACCTTGTCGTCGATCGTGGTCTTCGGGAATCCCACCTTCCAGTCGGTGAGCGCCTGTTTGATGCCGCCGGGGAACCCGAGAGCGGCATCCAGCATCCCGCCATCAAGCTCCGCGCCGGGCAGCATTGGAAAGAGGCGTACAGGACGATCGTATCCGGCGATCCAGCCGGCGCTGCCATTGAAGACAATCGTCGTAGTTCCGTTTTGCGCGTGCGAAATCATGGTGCGTTGCGCGGGGGCATTCGCGTAAATTTCGACGGGAACCTTCAGGTGGTAGGTGTCAAAGCCTTCGATGGTGCCTTTGGCGTACCAGCTGGAAAGCGCCCCCAGACTCTGTGCGTTCCCGGATGCCCGTATGAACTTATCGAGAAGCTGATCCGCGGTTGGCTCTTTCGGCGCGTTGGGAACAATCTCGATTGCGTTCGGATCTTCCGGCGGAACGTTGTATTGATCCATCAGACTTGGAATGGTTGGCGGGACCTCCGCGCCGCGATGGCAGGACCAGCAAGTCAGCATACGCTGCCCTCCGAACTGGGCCTTGTTGATGGCGCCGACCATGCGGATCATGGTGCGGGCCATTCTCTTTCGCGGAACGTCCTCGGCGAATTTACTCCAGTCCTGAAGGCTCTCCGCCACATGGCAACCCGTGCAATTCAATCCCAGCGCCGCGGAAAAGAATCCCATGGTATTCATGAACTCGTTGACCGGAATCCCTTTGAGAACCTGCACGTTCTTAAAGACATCCTCAACCATCTGCGGCTTCTCCGCCGCTGTCTGCTGGCCGGCAGCCGGCGCAATGGTAATCAGACACGCGAGCACGGCAGGCGCAAGGGCTATGAGGCGGCGTTCCGCTCTGGGCATATTATATTGGTTCTCCACAATCAATTGGCGGCGGAATTTCGCTACAGCTATTCCACGAATTAGTATAGTTCACGCTGTCCGCCGACCACGCCATCTAACCTACTGCTGACGCCGCTCCGGCGATGGCCCGGCCAGCGGCGGTTGCGGCCCCACCACCGACGTCAGCGCCTGATATGCGAACTCTTCGTCGTTCTCCCCGCCGCCCACGCCGATGGCCCCGATCATCTGCCCGTCCACCACAATCGGCAGCCCGCCCGCCGTCGGAAACACCCCCAGCGGCTCCCAGCGCATCTGCAATGCCAGATTATTGGCCATCCTGTTGGCACGCAGATGCGTAGAGTCGCGCGTGTACAGCACGCTCTTTGCTTTCAGCAGAGCCGCCTCAATGTTGATCGGCACCTGCCCGTCCATGCGGTGGGAATGCACAATCTGCCCCGTCGGCGAAAGGATGAAAACCGTAATCGTCTGGTTATTTTTGACGGCAAAATCGACGCAGGCCTGCGCGATCTTCGCGGCGGTCTCCCCGTTAATCTCGTTCTTGATCAGGGTCTTCTTCGCGGCTTCGTCGGAAACCACGAACTTACTGAGATTCTGCGCCGCCACAGGCCCGGCAGCGGCGGCCAGCACGGCCGCGGCCCATAGCAGCTTCGCAACATCTCTGTAAGTCATTGTTGTTCCTCGGTGTATGAGTATACCAACGGCAACGCACAAATCTGTTGGGCTGACCGGCCCCACTAAACTAAACCAATCATAATTTGGAAAGTTCCTGAAAATGAAAGGAAGGGACTTTCGAGATGAAGAAGGCGAAGCTCCTCGAAGTGGACCCCTCAACGAATCGCTGGCGATCGAAGTGAATACCGGTATCTCAAGCAAACAAGTGACGCGCGTTCCGGAGCGGGTCATCGAAGAGCGCGGCGCACCGGGTGCTCCGGTGCGATAACGGGCTAAATGCAAGTACTATTTTGCGTGCAGGCGCAGAACCACAATGCGCTCGCGGCTCGCGAGCTGCCGCCGACAAACGCGAAGCCAAATCCACCTTCCAGCGGTCTTCCACTAACAAAGGGACCCTGCTCACCATAATGAACACAAGATCTGCGCGAGAGCGCAGTCTTCACAGCGCCTAAAACAGCATGGGGGCCCAGTGGAAGGTCCGAGCATTATCTACGAGGTCGAAATCGCCTCAACGGCCCGTGCGAGAGGGATCGATCCACTGGGAAGTCGTTGTTCGAAGAAGCGTTCGTAGTCTGATCCGTGTTTGATTACTGCATAAACGACTCTGGCCATCTTCGCTGCCACCGCGGTTAACGCTTTCCGCTTCCGGTCGGGGTGAGCAGGGTTGTCGGCAACATAGCGGCCGTACTTGTCACGGAACGCGTTCTCGTTCATGTGAACAGCACGCAATGCTGCCATCCAGAAAACCATACGCAACCGCTTGTTTCCACGCTTGGAGAGCGTCTCTCGCCCGCGGCTTTGCCCGGGACTGGCTCTTTGACAGATCAAGCCCGCAGTAGTTCAGAAACTGCCGGTGGTGGCTGAACCGTCGGAGATCGCCAGCTTCAGCAAGGATCGTGAGCGCCATGATCGCGCCGATTCCGGGCAGAGTTTGAAGCCGATTGAAGTCTTCGTTCTGAGCGAGGAGAGCCTGAGCCTTTGCATCGAGACTCTCGCGGTCATCGTTCAGTGCCTGATATCGCTTCAGTTGCAGCCGGAACATGTCGATGGCGGGAGAGTCCAGCGTGACGGGCAGGCCGATGCTCTGAGCCGCCATTGCATACAACTCCGCGATCTTTCGGCGCTTTTCAACCTTGCGTCCAACGAGATGCCAAGCCTCTTTAGTGAATGCTTCCTCGTCGAGCGCGCGGATCGCAGCGGCGGTCGGAAACCGCAGCAGGAATCGAACGAACCACGCAGACCGCGTCGCCACCCAGTACTTGCCGAACTCCGGAAAGTATAAGGGGATGTAATGCAGAAGCAGACTGTGCTGAAGACGCGTACGTGCAAGCGTGATGTGAAAGTATGTGTTTGCCAGCTCCTGAAGATCGTGTGTCCCGTGCAGCAGCGGATCATGGTAGATCTGCACCATGTTCTGCGCCAGCATCGACAGGATCACCTGCGCGTCCTTAGGATTGTTCTTGTCCCACGTTCCATAGCGCGCTTCCCGGAAGCGAGCCAGGGCTACGGAAGACACCGAAACTACATCAAAGCCTTCGCGCAGGAGCCTGTATGAGAGCGGGCGGTGATAGTCGCCGGTCGGCTCAAGGCCGATCCGCACCGGGCCGGGCATGGTTCTGAGAAACTCTACGAACTGGTCGTGATCAGCGGCCCGGTTTGCGACTTTGAACGTATGGCGTTCTCCGGTGTCGCTCTGCGTCAGAACCACGTTCCATTCCTTCGCAATGTCGATTGCTACCAGGCTCTTCGCTGCGGTACAGTTCCTTTGGTCAATCACTGGGGCTTCCTCCTGAGATCAAATCGCTAATCCAAGGGTTGCCTGCGGTGATTGGCCGGCTGCGATCCGGCGCATTCGGAAGGAACGTTTGATTCAGATGGGGACTCCGTCCCCATACCCCTGGGATTTACCGCTTTGGGGCCAGAATGCTGACGCCTGCGGGACAGCTTTCGCTGCCCCGCATCATTCCGGCGGCTGGGACGGCGCTCTGGTCGCATCCCTGCGGAGCCATATCC
>JALYHT010000007.1 GCA_030776225.1 Acidobacteriota bacterium
CGTAACGTCTTTGAGCAGGTGAAGGCCAGCTACTTGCAGATCGCCTGCCTTCGAAAGACACTCGGCATTCTGGAACGCGATCAGATATTGCTCGATCAGATTGAAAAAATCGCTGAAGCGCGCTATCGCGTCGGGCAAGGCAATCAGCAGGACGTACTGAAAGCGCAGTTACAGAAGACGAAGATCCTGAACGAACTGGCCCACCATCACGAACTGATGGGCAGCCAGCAGGCGCTGATGAGCAAGATTCTCAACCGGGCTCCGGGAGCCGGGGATATTGAGGTGGAAGATCTCACCGAAACTCCGTTGAACTATACATCGGAGGAATTGCTCGCCAAAGTGCGCACGGAAAACCCCGACGTGACCGGCGGGCAGGAGATGGTGAGAAAGCAAAGCCTGCAAGTGGAACTGGCGCGCAAGGACCGTTATCCCGATTTCAGCGTGCAGTATCAGTGGCAGCACACGGCGGAGCGGTTTCGCGATTACCACATGCTGACGTTCAGCGCGCGATTGCCGATTTACCGGAAGCGCAAGCTCGATCCGGAGATGGCGCAGGCGGTCGAGGAACTCAACCAATCGCGTCGCGAGTATGAGAGCCATGTCCAGCAGGCTTATTTCGATGTGCGCGATCAATACATCTCGGCCGAAACCGCGTCCGGGATGTTGAAGATCTATCGCGAAGGTTTGATCCCGCAGGGGATGGCTACGTTTCGCGCGGGCCTGGCAGGTTATCAGGCGGGCAGTCAGGATTTCGGGTCCGTGATGTCGGCGTTTCTCGATGTCCACCATTTCGATGAGGAGTACTGGAAGACGCTGGCCGATCACGAGACCGCGCTGGCGCGGCTCGAGCAGCTCACCGGCGTCACGATCCACTGAGGACACAATATGCGCCGCTATCAGATTGCATTCTTCATCGCCTTAACCGCCGCCATACTGTTTGGCAGCGCGGCCGGTTTTCTCCTCTATCAAACCAGGTATCCAACCACGCATCACCCGGGGCCGATGCCGCCGACGGTGGAAGCCGGGGGCCCCGCGCCGGCACCCGATTCAGGTGAACCGAAACTCCTTCCCGTTCAGTTGACGCCGCAACGGATGCAGAGCATTGGAGTGAAGACGGGCGTCGCGGAGTTCAAGACGTTGCACGACGAGTTGCGGGTAACCGGCAATGTGGAGGTGGATGAGACGCGGCTCGCCTGGGTGCAGGTGCGGTTCTCCGGGTGGATTCAGCGGGTGTTTGTGGATGCAATCTACAAACACGTAGAGAAAGGACAAAAGCTGTTCACGATTTACAGCCCCGAGATCGCGGCTACCGAGCATGAGTATTTGCTGGCGCGCGAGAACCGCGACCTGCTGGGCCGCAGCACCGTTCCCGGCGTGGCGTCCGGATCGGATTCCTTGTGGAAGGCTGCTGCCGAACGTCTGAAGCAATGGCAAATTCCAGAGCGCGACATCGCGCAACTTGAAGCGGGAGGTGGTGTTCCGAAGGAAATTGAAATCGATTCGCCGGTCAGCGGCGTGATCACGGAACGAAACGCCTTTGCGACAGCCTATGTGCAGCCGGGGACGAAGCTCTACACGATAGCGGATCTTTCCAGGGTCTGGGTCTATGCACAGGTCTTCCAGAACGATATCGGGCGGATTCAGGTCGGCGATTCAGCTACGGTCACAACGGACGCGTGGCCAGGACGCTCGTTTCCGGGCCGCGTCAGTTTCATTCAGCCGCAGGTGGACGACGCGACGCGCACGGTGAAGGTGCGGCTCGAAATTCCGAATCGCACAGGCCAACTCTCGCCGGGAATGTTCGTCAACGTCAACCTCGACGCTCCGTTGGGACGGCAATTGACCATTCCGGCTGCCGGCGTATTTCAATCGGGAACCCGCCAGGTCGCTTTTGTCGATCGGGGCGGCGGGTACTTCGAGCCGAGAAACGTCGAGACGGGAGGGAGGGCGGGCGACGATCTGATCGTTCTGAGAGGACTGAAAGCGGGAGAGCGCATTGTCACTTCCGCCAACTTCCTGATCGATTCGGAAAGCCAGCTTCAGGCGGCCATGGGCTCGTTCGCGCCGCCGCCACCGGGCGCAGGATCCGCGGCAGCCATGAATACGCCGAATGCAGCGGCGGCGCAGATTGCGCTCGAATACTCCTCCACGCCCTCGCCACCACGGCCGGGAAACAACGTCTTCCGCGTGAAGTTGACCGGGGCCGGAGGCGCGCCCGTCAGCGGCGCGCAGGTGACCGTCACCTATTTCATGGCCGCGATGCCGGCGATGGGGATGGCCGCTATGCAGACCGTAGCGACCCTGAATGATAAAGGCGGGGGCGTGTATGAAGGGCCGGGCCAGGTACAGATGGGCGGCACGTGGCAGGTCACTGTGCTGGCAACGAAGGGCGGACAGACCCTAGCGCAGAAGCAGCTCGACGTGTCAGCGGAGGGCAAGTGATCGCGCGGTGGATCGACTGGTGCGCGCGCAACCGCTTCCTCGTATTCACGGGAACACTCGGACTGGTGCTGGCAGGAATCTGGGCCATCAGCCGCATACCGCTTGACGCGCTGCCGGATATTTCCGATGTTCAGGTGGTCGTCCACACGCCGTGGAACGGCCAGCCGCCCAACATCATCGAGGACCAGGTCACTTATCCGATTGTCACTTCGCTGCTGGCGGCCCCGAACGTGAAAGGCGTGCGGGCGCAGACCATGTTCGGCGATTCATACGTCTTCATCGTGTTTGAAGACGGTACGGATCTTTACTGGGCGCGTTCGCGGGTGCTCGAATACATGCAGCAAATCGAAGGGCGCCTGCCCACCGGTGTTCATCCCACCATCGGCCCGGATGCCACTGGAGCGGGATGGGTTTACGAATACGCCATCGTGGACCACAACCATCGCTACAGCCTGGCGGATCTGCGGAGTCTGCAGGACTGGTTCCTGCGTTACCAGCTGGAATCCGTTCCCGGAGTGGCGGAGGTGGCTACGCTGGGCGGCTTCGTGCGGCAGTACCAGGTGCGTCTCGACCCCAGCAAGCTCCGCGCATACAACATCCCGCTCTCGATGGTGATCGACCGGGTTCGGGACAGCACCAACGAGGCAGGAGGCCGGCTGATCGAGCTGGGCGGCGCCGAATACATGATTCGCGGGATGGGTTATCTCAAGTCGCTGAGCGATCTGGAGACGGTGCCAGTAGGGAACAAAAACGGCACACCCGTGCTGGTCCGGGACCTGGGGACCGTGGCGTTCGGACCGGATATCCGGCAAGGTGTGGCCGAGTGGAATGGCACGGGCGAGACAGTCGCCGGCGTGGTGGTCATGCGATACGGCTTGAACGCGCTGAATGTGATCTCCGGCGTGAAAAAGAAACTGCGGGATATTTCGGGATCGCTGCCGCCGGGAGTTGAGATCGTCACAGGCTATGATCGCTCCGGGCTGATCCGCGATTCAATCGCTACGCTTCAGCGCGATCTGGTTGAAGAGGCGATCATTGTCAGCCTGGTGATTATCGTCTTTCTGTTCCACTTCCGGTCGGCTTTCATCCCCATCCTGACTTTGCCCATCGCGGTGATTGGCGCATTTCTTCCGATGTACTACCTGCAGGTGAGCTCGAACATCATGTCGCTGGGTGGCATTGCGTTGGCCATCGGCGTCCTGGTCGACGCAGCCATTGTCATGGTGGAGAACGGCTACCGACACCTTTCCGAGGCACAGCAAAACGAAGCTCAAAAAAACCAGGGCGGGGCGGCCATGACATCGCGCGAGCGGACCCGTATTCTGCTGGATGCGGCTAAACAAGTAGCCCCAGCCATATTTTTCTCGCTCATCATCATCGTCGTATCTTTCCTGCCGGTGTTTCTGCTGGAAGCGCAGGAAGGCAGGATGTTCCGGCCGCTGGCATGGACCAAGACGCTGGCGGTCGGCTTCTCTTCGATTCTTGCGATCACGCTGGTGCCCGTGTTGATGACGCTCTTCATCCGCGGAAAGCTGCGGCCGGAATCGAGCAACCCGATCTCGCGCGTCACGCAGGCGCTTTACCTGCCAGTGCTGAAACTCTGTCTCCGGTTTCCGAAGACGACGCTGTTGCTGAACATCGTTTTCCTGCTGGTCACGCTGCCTCTCGCCACGAAACTGGGCAGCCAGTTCATGCCGCCGCTTTTTGAAGGATCGTCGCTCTACATGCCTACGGCGCTGCCGGGAATCTCAATCGGACAGGCGTCGCAGCTCATGCAGGAACAGGACAGGATCATCCGGTCGTTTCCGGAAGTCGAGAGTGTGTTGGGGTCGATAGGGCGATCGGACAGCGCGACCGATAACGCGCCGCTCGATATGTATGACACGACCGTCATGCTCAAGCCGAGGGAACAATGGCCTCCGGGAATGACGCAGGAAAAACTCATCTCCGAGATGGATGAGAAGCTGCATTTCCCGGGGCTTTCGAATACGTGGACCATGCCGATCGAGAACCGCCTCGACATGGAGTTGACAGGCATCAAGACGCCGGTGGGGATCAAGATTCAGGGCCCCAACCTTGAGGGCATCCAGAAACTCGGCGGACAGATGCAGCAGATACTGGGCACGCTGCCGGAGATGCGGTCCATCTTCTCGGAACGCGTGGCGGAGGGCTTCTACATCAATATCGAAGTAAACCGAGCGGAAGCGGCGCGTTACGGTCTGACCGTGGGCGATGTTCAGCGCGTCATCACCTCCGGCATCGGCGGTGAGAACATTGCGGAGAACGTGGAAGGACGGGAACGGTATCCAATCTCAGTTCGTTATGCAGCTGACTTCCGGGACAATCTCGACAAACTTCGCCGGATTCCGGTCGCCACTCCATCGAACGGCCAGGTGCCGCTGGGCGACCTGGCGAAGGTTTCGTTTTCAAGAGGCCCATCGATGATCCGCGACGAAGATGCGGCATTGACCGGATACGTGTATATCGACCTCAACACGAAGGACTACGGAGGCTTTGTGGCACGGGCCGACAAGCTTCTTCGCGACAAGCTGGCGCTGCCGACGGGCTACAGCTTCAAATGGTCCGGCGAATACGAATTCGAGTTGCGCGCCAAAGAACGGCTCAGGATCATTTTGCCTGTGGTGTTTTTTGCGATCTTCCTGCTGCTCTACATGGTCTTCCATTCGGTGGCAGAAGCGATCGTGCTGATTTTTCCAACGATTTACGCCATGTCCGGGGGACTGCTGTTGCAGTGGTGGCTGGGGTACAACTTCAGCGTCGCGGTTTGGGTGGGTTACATCGCGCTGTTTGGAATCGCTGTCGAGACGGGCGTCGTGATGGTTGTGTATCTGCACGAAGCGCTGGAGCGCAAGCTCCTCGCCGGGTCAGTCACGGCCGCGGATATTCATGATGCGGCGATTGAAGGGGCCGTCCACCGGTTGCGGCCGAAACTGATGACTGTATCCGCGGTTCTCGCCAGTCTTGTGCCGATCCTGTGGGAATCCGGAGTGGGCTCGGATGTGATGAAACCGATTGCAGCGCCAATCGTGGGGGGCATGATCACCTCCACGATTCATGTACTGATTTTGGTGCCCGTGTTTTTTGTGCTGATGAAGAGCCGCTCTCTGCGGCATGGCACGCTGCGAAGCTCTCAATAAGCGTAATGACGGCGCTGTACAATTCCCAGCAGGAAAGTAACTGTCTACTTCCACGCGGAATAGACAGGCTTCGGGACCAAAAAGTCGCGATTGGCGCCGGCGCGCGGACGGAATTTGTCGACGTGCCCCGTGTCCACTTCGGCGAGATACAGGTTCCCTTCCTGATCCACACTGAGCCCGTGCACGCCCCACAGCGCGCCGGGGAAATCGCCCAGGCTGCCCCATGAGTAGAGCAAGTGGCCCTGCAAGTCCCATTCGACCATCTTGCTGGTGGTGCGGTCATAAGTCCAGATCGTCTTACCCGATCCGATATAGAGCAGGTGGAGGCTGGAGCCATTGAGCCCGTCGTCAACCTTCCATTCGTACAGGTACTTGCCATTTTCGTCGAAGACCTGAATGCGGTGATTGTATCGATCGTTCACGAAAATATGGCGGGTGGCCTGATCCACTGCCACGCCGTGCACGTTGCTGAAGTAGCCGGGACGAGTGTCGACGGGGCCACGAGGCGGCCCTCCCAACTTGCCCCACTCCAGAAGGAATTTCCCGTCTTTGTCGAACTTCGCGACGCGCGTGCCGGTGTAGCCGTCAGCTACAAAAAAAGTGCCGTCGGGAAGCCAGTCTATATAGGTAGGACGGTTGAAGTGCGTGGCATCGGCGCCCGGCACTCCCGGCGTGCCGAGGGTCTGCAGCAGTTTTTTGCCATCGTGGCTGAATTTATAGATGGCGTGCATGTTGTCGTCGACGACCCAGACGCTCTTGTCCGGATCGTACGGACTGATGTAGATGGCATGAGGACGCCGAAAGAGGTTGTCCCACTGCTTCCATGTCTCGATGATTTTGCCGTTTCTGTCGACAACCACGATGCAGTTTTCCCATTTGGCATCTACGCCGAGCTGACGATAAGGCGGCCCTTTGATTCCGATTTTGTCCGACTTGCCCTCCCAGGCGGTCAGCCACTCGTTGGTGTCATTGTCGGTGGAGCTCGTTCCCGGCAGTGACGCTGCGGAAGCATCGCGCCAGAAACCAGCCACGGGAAAACTGATGCTGGGGCCTAACTGGGGCAGAAGAACAGGCTTTGGCGCCTTCATCTCGGGCAGTTCGCCGCGAAACAACATGTAAATGCGATCCGGGCTTTCCGCGAAAACACCCTGAGCGGCGCCATAGGTCCATTTTTCATTGCCAGGCAAAGTGCTGATGTTCTGTGGCCAGTCTTTGACGATTTCATAAGGACCCGTGAGATCTTCGGAGCCCACGCTTCCCGGAACCGCGGCAAACCCTGTACCGGGATTCGAACGGGCTTGCACCGGCGCCAGCCTGCCTGAAATCGTCAGGCCAATCCCGACACCGAGCGCGAGTATAGACAACATGAAGGAGATTTTTCGCATGAACATCCGTGACCTTAGCCAGAGAACAACTATTTGCAGCGATCCGTCAGGGGGCGTTCGTCCCGGTATTTATCGTGGCAGTTGGAACACGCGGCAGCAACGGCATCGGTTGCGTCCAGAATCTTTTCCTTGTCCTTCGATTGGGCTGCCTTATAGGTCACCGCGCCAGCCTCTCGAAGTCCCTGGACAAATTTCGCCCAGTTGGCGTTCTGCAGCGGAACGGGCAAGCCGTTCGAACACTTGCGCCCGGGCAGGATGAGCAGATTGGCGGCTTCGCTTAATGCCAATCCGGCATTCTCGACGGCTTCCCACTTTCCGTATGCGCTCTCCAGCGGATTCGGCGCCGTGGCGGAATCCTTCGCTGGCTTGACGTCCGCAGGGTTGGTGGTCTGAGCGGCGAAGATAACGTTCGAAGCGGGATATATAATGCCCCTCATCACCTGCGCCAGATTGCCCTCGACTGCCGGCTTCAAAGCGCCGGTGGAGTGGGCTGCCGGTTTACGGGCAGGCGTTTGCGCTGGCGAGATCTGAAGAAAAGCGCACAGCGCGCCCCCTGCGAATAAAAGCAATCCTGCTGGCCTGTTGCTCATGAGATGTCGTCTCC
>JALYHT010000008.1 GCA_030776225.1 Acidobacteriota bacterium
GCACGGACGAGACCTGGCTCATCGGATAGGTACGGGATTCGCCCGTGGGGCTCTGGAGCGAGATCGCGGAGGGCGAACTGCCGGTAACGGTCCCGCTGAAAGTGCTTCCGTCGGCCAAAGCCACCGTGGCCTGTTGGCCGCTGGCGGGCGCTGAAGTTCTGCCGCATCCCCACATCATGCCGATCGCGATCACAACAATTGCTGCTTTCATGAGTGCCTCCTCGGAAATGTTAGCGCGAACCGACGATTGGCGGGGCTCCGCTATACTGAGGCTCCAGTGAACCCCGACCAGCTCGCGTTTGGATTTCTGCAGTATGTGGTGTTCCTGTTTTCCACTACCTGCCATGAAGCTTCACATGCGCTGGCAGCGAAATGGGGCGGAGACACAACAGCGCTCGAAGGCGGCCAGGTTTCGCTCAATCCGCTGCCTCATATCAAACGCGAACCCTTTGGAATGGTGATCGTGCCTCTGATGGGCGTGGCATTCAGCTCGGGCGTGATCGGGTGGGCCAGCGCGCCCTACGACCCGCTTTGGTCGCAGCGGCATCCGAGACGCGCGGCCTGGATGTCGCTCGCCGGCCCCGCGGCGAATTTCAGTCTGGCGGTAATGGCCGGGATTCTGATGCGGATCGGGCTCCCGGTGGGCTTCTTTGTGCCTCTCTATCCATCGCCTTCGCATATCGTCGGGGCCGTAAACCAGGCTGGGGCCGCGGATGGGATCGCAACAGTGCTGAGTATCTTTTTTACGCTGAACGTCGTGCTGGGGTGCTTCAACCTGATTCCGTTTCCACCCTTCGACGGGTACAGCGTTCTCGGCCTTTTTACGACGGACGCAGTCGCTCTTAAGCTGCAGGCGTTCCGCCTTCGGCTCGGGGTGTTCGGCATCCTGGGATTGGTAATTGCATGGCAATTTTTCAATTACGTTTACCCGACGCTGTTTTATGTGGCAATGCGGGCGTTTTATGCTGGCTACCGTTTCTCCTGAATCCCGATAGGGTTGACCGTGTATCTTATAATCGAGTTATCCCGTGGACCATTTAGACCTGCTTGAAGCGGAGAGTATTCAAATTATTCGTGAAGTGGCGGCGGAGTTCTCCAATCCGGTCATGCTTTACTCGATCGGCAAGGATTCTTCCTGCATGGTGCGGCTGGCCGAGAAGGCGTTCTTTCCCGGCAAGATCCCGTTTCCTCTGCTGCACATCGATACGACCTATAAGTTCCGTGAAATGATTGAGTTCAGAGATGAATTCATTCGATCGATCGGGGCGAAGCTGATCGTGCATACGAACCGGCAGGCGATCGAAGACGGAGCGAATCCCATCCGCTTCGGCACCCAGAAATGCTGTGGGCTTCTGAAGACGCGGGCGCTGCTCGACGGTCTTGCAGCGGGCGGTTACGATGCCGCGTTCGGCGGCGCGAGGCGGGACGAGGAAAAGTCGCGCGCGAAAGAGCGGGTATATTCTTTCCGTGATGAATTTGGCCAGTGGGATCCCAGAAATCAGCGGCCTGAGCTCTGGAACGTCTACAATTCCCGGGTCGACAAAGGTCAGCACATCCGGGTTTTCCCGCTGTCGAACTGGACGGAGCTGGACGTGTGGCAGTACATCCAGCGGGAAAACATTCCGATTGTGCCTCTTTACTACGCGAAAGAACGGCCGATGGTGGTGCGCGGCGGGTCGTTAATACCGGTGGAACAGGATTTCACGCTGCTGCCCGGCGAGAAGCCGCAGATGGTCATGTGCCGTATGCGGTCGCTCGGGTGCAGCCCGTGTACGGGGGCCATCCGGTCCGATGCTGACACTATCGAAAAAATCATCGATGAAATGAAGCTGGTGCGCCGCTCGGAGCGCGAGAACCGCGTCATCGATCACGATCAGGAAGGATCGATGGAAATCAAGAAGCGCGAAGGGTATTTTTGATGGGCGGAATGGTCGAACGGTTCGTTATCTGCGGTGAAGACGGTAAATGAGTTTACTCCGATTTTCAACCGCCGGAAGCGTTGACGACGGGAAGAGCACGTTGATCGGGCGCCTGCTTTACGATTCGAAGGGCGTCTACGAAGACCAGCTTGCCAGCGTGGCGAAGGCCTCGGCGAACGGCAGTGGCGGCCATATCGATCTCGCGCTGCTGACCGACGGCCTGCGGGCGGAGCGCGAGCAGGGAATCACGATCGATGTGGCTTACCGCTACTTTTCGACGCCGAAGCGGAAGTTCATTATCGCGGATACGCCGGGCCACGAGCAGTACACGCGAAACATGGCGACCGGGGCTTCGACTTCCGATCTGGCCATCATTCTGATTGACGCGCGGAACGGGGTGCTGCCGCAGTCGCGACGGCACGCTTTTATTGCCAATCTTCTGGGCATTAAGCATTTCGTGGTCGCCATCAATAAGATGGACCTCGTCGGTTTCGATGAAGAGGTATACGACAGGATCCGGATCGAGTTCACCGGTTTCATGCAGAGGATCGGAGCGCCGGCGCCTCTGTTCATTCCGATCAGCGCGCGTGACGGCGACAATGTCGTCGAGAAGAGCGCCCGGAGCCCCTGGTACGACGGTCCTGCGCTGCTGGAATTTCTGGAAGAAGTGCCAGCCGACAGCGGCCGCGAAGAGTTGCCGGCGCGCTTCCCGGTGCAGTATGTACTGCGGCCGAACCTTGATTTCCGCGGTTATGCCGGGCAGCTGGCTTCCGGCGTATTTCGCAAAGGCGATCTCGTGCTGGCGCTGCCGGCGCGCCGCCATTCGCGCATCGCGCGCATTGTCACGTTCGACGGAGATCTGGCTTCGACAGCCGCTCCGCAATCGGTAACGATTTGTCTCGAAGACGAGATCGATATCAGCCGCGGCGACATGCTGGTGCCAGCCCTGGCCATACCCCATGTGGCGAGGCGTTTTCGTTCCAGTATTGTGTGGATGAACGCTAAAGCGCTCGAGCCTGGCCGCAGTTATTTTCTGAAGCACACGTCGCATCAGGTACGCGCCGTCATCCGCACGATTCATCACCGGCTGGACGTGAATACGCTGGAGCGTGTCGAAGCCACGAAGCTGGAGCTGAACGAGATCGGCGAGATTTCGGTCGAGACGCATCGCCCGCTGTTTTTCGATCCATACACGCAGAACCGCATCACCGGGGCGTTCATCATCATCGATCCGCTGTCGAATGAAACGCTCGGCGCCGGGATGATTCTCGACGTCGAAGGCAGGGAAGAGACGCGCGGCCAGGTTTCGGAAGCTGAGCGCGCCACCCGCGCGGGCCATAAGCCGGCGGTGGTAGCGGTGGACGATGCCGAAGCTGCGTTGCTGCTGGAGCGGGAGCTTTTCGATCGGGGCGCGAATGTGGTGGTGACAGCATCCGCGGACCCTGCCGCCATGGCGCTCGCGAAGGCCGCCGGACTGATTCTGATTGTGACCGGCTCCGTACCGGAGAATGCGCTCGACGCCCGGCGCATGGCTACGCACGAAGCGATCTCCACACTGGAGCGGCGCGGCGTGCTGATCGGGCATGAAGAGCAGTTGCTCGCGGGCGAAGGAATTTAACTTCGCGTCTTCAGTACTTCATTTCTGCGCCGGGCGCGGGGGAAGCGTGCCGCCTCCGGCCGGAATTTTCATGGATCAAAATAGGAATCGGATGCTGCGGTTTGCGTTGATCTTTTTGCTGGCGATGGGGCTTGCGCATTTCAGCGCCGCGCAGGCTGAAGATCCCGAAATCGCGACGATCGTGGATTCCGGATCCACCAACCGCGCGGGGTTTCGGATTGCGGTCTATCCGTCGGGTAAGGCGGATCTCACGTTCCCGCCGCGCCGGTTTGAATCTTCGCAGGCGGCGACGAAACCCATCGACCGCGCGCTGCCGCAGAGTCTGGTTGACAGGTTTTACGCCGACCTGATGGCGGCGAAACCGCTGGCTTCGCTGCCAGTGACGCATTGCGCAAAAAGCGCTTCGTTCGGTTCGACTCTTATCGTCAGCTTCCGTAATGAACAGACACCCGACCTGAGTTGCGGGGATGCAGGCAATGCTGTATTGCGGGATTTGATCGGAGCGACCCGGCAGATTGCGGAACTGATGAACGCAGCGGACGCGAGTCCGAAGCGCGAGATCAGGTAACGAATCCACCGGGCCCGATCCATCGGCGATTACTTGCTGTCGATGGATCGTTTGGTTTCAAAGCGAAACGATTTTACCCGGTATCGGCCGGACCGATTTCGCTCTGCTTCAAACCTGTGGACGAAAGCGCAGCGTATATGTATTTCTTCTCACTTGCGCCCATAGTTGCGGGGGCCTGTGCCACCATGGCGCCGCGGCTCCTGAACATGGCTTTGTCGCTCTGCATTTCGATCCTGTAGTCGCCAGTCCTGAGCTGCGTGCCGCCAGCCGAAACCGGGTCGCATAGCGTAACGCTGTAACCCGCCGCGGCTGCTCCGGAAATACCAGTCGCAAACATGGAAAAAGAAAACACTGCCGTTGTACGTTTCATTTAACTGCCTCCTGATTTAGATTGTTGGGATTGAAACGACAGGGGTGCTGGCTAAACACGGCGCCAGGATTTCGATGCCGGAACCACATCGCCGGCTACTCATACGATGTCACATTTTCGGGCAATCGTTACATCGCAAGGTCTGATGCAAACCATTCACGGTTTCTATGAAAGAGACGCCAGCGTTACCCGGCGGCAGTAATTCCCAAAGAAGCGATAATAAATGAGATCCCGCCGCGTTCACCATGTCCCTCACTTCAATTGAATGGACGCATTCCACGTGGAACCCGACCACAGGCTGCGACCTCCTCAGCCCCGGCTGCGATCACTGCTATGCCGATCGCATGTCCCGGCGACTTAAACTCATGGGCCAGCCTAAATACGCGAACGGTTTTGCGCTCACGCTCCACGAATCCGCTCTTGAACTCCCGCTCTCCTGGCGCAAGCCCCAGCGCATTTTCGTCAACTCCATGAGCGATCTTTTTCACGACGCCGTCCCGCTCGATTTCATCCAGCGCGTCTTCGCGACGATGCGCCAGGCCCACTGGCATCAGTTTCAGGTGCTGACCAAACGCTCCGGGCGCCTGCTCGGGCTTTCCGAACAGATCGACTGGCCAGCGAATGTATGGATGGGCGTGAGCGTGGAAAATGCAGCGTTCAAAAGCCGCATCGATCATCTTCGCAAGACCGGCGCAGCGATCAGGTTTTTATCAATCGAGCCGCTGCTCGGCGATCTCGGTTCACTGGATCTCACTAACATCGATTGGGCGATTGCAGGCGGCGAATCGGGTCCTGGCGCGCGCCCTCTCGATCCCGATTGGGTACGCAGCGTCCGCGATCAATGCGAAAGAGCCCACGTACCCTTCTTCTTTAAACAATGGGGTGGCGTTAACAAAGCTCGAACAGGCCGCACGCTCGATGGACGCACGCATGACGCTCTGCCCATGCCCGAACCACGCTGACAAACAACGCGGGCAGAGATGAAACTTTTCACGATAGGTTTTACCAGAAAGTCGGCGGAGAAGTTTTTCACTTCGCTTCAAAACGCGGGAGTGGGGCGTCTGCTCGACGTCCGCCTCCATAACACTTCCCAACTTTCGGGTTTCGCCAAAAGAAACGACCTGCGCTATTTTGCGAGGCAGATCTGCAGCATCGAATACGCGCACCTGCCGCAGCTCGCGCCGACGCCTGAAATTCTCTCGCCCTATAAGAAAGACAAATCCGTGGGATGGGACACCTACGCGCGCCAGTATCTGGCACTGATCGAATCCCGCCGGATTGAAGAATCGCTCGCACCTGCCCTGCTCGAAAACGCCTGCCTTCTGTGCAGTGAAGACCAGCCGCACCATTGCCATCGGCGCCTGATCGCGGAGTACCTGCAACAACGCTGGGGCAACGTGGAAATCACTCACCTGTAACGGCGCGTGGGTGAGGTGGCTTTGAAGTCTTAATATCTAAATAGGCGTATGGAGATTGACAGAGACGCTTTTCTGGATGGTCTGGGCGGGGCAGAAGCGGTCCGCGATCTGGATTCCGAAGCGAAAGCCGATGCCGTCGAAGATTTCCTCGGCAGTCAGTTGAAGGCTGTTGGCGCCGCGCCCGGACACTATCCCACGGTCGCGGAAGTCGAGCAGCGAATCGAGACGCGGCCGTTCCGGCAGGGCGCGGGTTTTCTCTTCGCCTCAAACAACGGCAATGTGACCAGGCTGCCGCCGATGCCGGCGAGACCAACGCTGGTGGATTTCTTCGAGCTTCGGTTTGGCGCAGGCGCCACGGCCAGTCACTGCCTGCAAAGCGCCACGCTGGCCATGAAGAACGGCTTGAGCGAAGAGACCATCCTCGCCTGTCTGCTGCACGATACGGGGGCGGAACTCATGCGCAGCGATCATGGCTGGTGGGGCGGCATGCTTTATGAACCGTATGTTCCGGAGAAGGTGGCGTTCGCCATCCGCTACCACCAGGCGCTGCGGTTTTATCCAGATAAAGATCTCGGCTACGAGTATCCGGAGCTGTACCGTTACCTGTTCGGGGAAGATTACGTGCCCGCGCCGCATGTACAGGCCGCGTATGAGATGCTGCGCAACCACAAGTGGTACATGGAGCCGCGCCTCGTAACGCTGAACGACCTTTACTCCTTCGATCCCCACGCCAGGGTCGGCATAGAGCCATTTCTCGACATCGTCGGGCGCCACTTCAAACAACCGAAAGAAGGTCTGGGCAACGACAACTCGCCGGTGGCGCATCTGTGGCGCTCGATTGCCCGCCCCGATTCACCGCTTTAATAAGCGATTACTTTTTGTGACGGGCCGGGGTCGCAGTCCCTGCACTCAAACCAAGCGCCCGCAACTGCTCACTCGCCGCTCCGGCCTGATCCGATCGGGGATACTTCTTTACGAGCGCGCGAAAGTCGGCTGCCGCAAGATCGCGATGGCCGGAGGCCTTGAGCGACATACCCTTCAGGAACATGGCGTCGGTGGTGTATTTATTCTCGGGGTAGCGTTCCAGTACGGCGTCGAAATCCATCACGGCCTGGTCGTACTTCTGTTGCCCGCTGTGGATCTGGCCGATAAAGAACTGCGCCGCGGGGGCATTCGGGTCGTCCGCGTAGAAGCGCACGAATTGAGCGAATTCGTCAAGAGCCAGATCGGATT
>JALYHT010000009.1 GCA_030776225.1 Acidobacteriota bacterium
GCCTGGTGGGGGTTATCGAAGGCGCCGAACAGGTGGTAGTGAAGGGCGGTGACCGCCGCATTGATGCGCAATTTGGTGGCGGTCATACGTCGACGAACGGCGGAGTCACCGGCGATCACAGCAGCACGCTTACGGCTCTCACGATTGCGCTAACGCTTGAAGAGCCGAACTCTTTGGACGTGCCAGGTGCGAGTGCCCGTTACCGCGTCTACCTCGAGCAGACAGACAAGAACAACGGTGTTCAATTTTATATGGATGGGAACGGCTTTGGCGTTGGTTCCAGGCTCAAGATCACCCAGGCTTCCTCCGACGCCATATACGAGACGATGGCTAGGGGCTTGGTCCAAATAATGGGAAACGCCCTGAAGATTCCATATTTTCAGTGCGACCAGAATTTCCGTTCCGATACCACGCTAGAAAGCCGAGTACGACAGGACTTCGGCAGCTTGACCGACATGCAGTTGGAGCAGAAACTCCAGCGCTTCATGATTGTCGATGGGTCCAAAATCGGCAGGCTGTTGGGCCCACTCCAGCCTGCCGATCGCACCTTGCTGAATGCAGAAATGCAGCATCGCAAGCTGCCGGTTGACCGCAACGGAATGGTGGAGCTTGCGATGCAGTTCTGGCGGGGCATCGACTACTTCGGCGGCGCCAACCGTATGGAGGGAATCTACGTACAGAATGATTTAGTGGCGCGCCAGCGCATGGAGGCGGAAGCCACGCAGCGGGCCGCGCTGGGAATTGATCCGCGCGAATTCGGATTCGCTCCTGGGATCAACATCCTTGTGATTGACCTGTCTCGTGTAAAAAGGCCTGACATGCTGAAGGAAATCAGTGCAACTCTCCAGAAGTGTCACACCTGCGGTGAGGTACGCTGGCATCCGCAGAAACCGATTGTCGGTATCAACACCGCCATGAAGGAGTCGGAGATCCAGTATTTGCTGAACAGCACTCGCTTCCCATTCGAATTTGTTTGGTCACATGCGCAGTCGCCGCAGGTCCTTGTTGTTCCTAAGCTTGGAACTTCACAGCAGACGGGTGGGATATCAATCAAGTAATCTACGACGTCTGGGCCCCCCAAGGTTTACGAAGACGGGGCTCCGATAGTGGCGGTTGGCCGTATATCGGACGGGCGGGAGGGCTTGGGTTGAGAGGCCGCCGCTGACACCGACCTTGATGCGCGCCGGCGGGCCCATGAGATCTAGCTGCGCAAACATTTCCAGGCTTTCCTGCTGTAACCATTTTTGTAACCGTTCCGGGACAATTCGGGAAACTTTGGGAAACGGTGAATTCGGTCAAACAGCAGAAAAAAAGGCGGTTCCGTTTCTAAGCGTGTCTGTGGATTTCCCCGGAATGGATTATGAGTCCGCTGCTCTAACCATTGAGCTAAGGGCCCAAATTGTTTTATATCAAATATTTACAGCGATTTTGAATCGCTAATTTTTCCCTGTGCCCAGTTCTATGCCCACCCCGATCCTCGCGACACCTGTCGCAACTCCTCCAGCTTTTCACACGCGCGTTCCACTGATTCCGGCGCGGGGTGATGAATTCCGCAATTTGTTTTAAACTTCTTCGATTATCGCAGGCTGATTCTGATCGGGATCTTTCGAGCATACCGGAAAAGAGGATTCGTACGGGCGTTTCGAGGTACCTCTCCAGTTTTGATACAACTGCTGTTGCGAAACTGGACAGCTGGTTTAAAAAAAAGATGATAGTTTGCGTAGTATGGCTTGGCAAGTGGATGGAAAGCTAAACCAGCTGGACCGTATTCTCACCGAGGGACTTCTCGGGGATGCTGCCTGGCTCGGCAAGCATGGTTACTCGACTTCTCTGCGCAGCCAATATGTGGCCGCCGGGTGGCTGGAGCAACCTGCGCGGCGCGTCTACCAGCGGCCCAGAGGCCCTCTTGTTTGGCAGCAGGTCGTAATATCCCTTCAAACACTTCTCGAACTGGACTTGGTTATAGGGGGACGCTCTCTTGTGAGACCCGCAGCGACGCTTGTTTGATTTAAGAAAGTCCCGAAAGGAGCCCACAGACCTCACCTCACAGGTCCTTTTCCCAATCCCGCCTACAATGGTTTCATGACCGTTCGCGCGCCAGGCCGTCTCCATGGGGACGACCTCATCGGAGAAGTCCTGCGCAACATGCATGAGGGTTTTTTCCGCATCGGGCGCAAGACTCTCGTGCCTGCGATTTACCGCATTTACCTTCACCCGGACGATTACGAGCCTTTTCGCGATGTAGTCCCCTTCATCGCGGGCGAGATCCGCGCCTCGCTCGACGAAAAACTCTCGTCGCTGAACCGCTCCCCGCGTCAGGCGGCAGCGTCTCTTATCAAGAGAATCCGCCGTGCTCCCGAGGCCGCCGCGCGAAATGAATACGTCCGCGCCAGCGAAAGCTGGACTGTCGAAATTCATCCCGATCTCGACGAGAAACTGCAGCCCGGAGAGATTGAAGTTCATTCCGATCTGGGTGCGCCTCAAAAGCCAGAATATGGGGGCGGCTCCCTCACCCGCCGAATCATCCCGCAAAAAGCCGATTCTTCTGTCTCTTCCCAGCCAGTCGATTCCGTGCCCTCCCGGCAACCAGCGGATACGGCCGAAGAAGACCACTCCGGGCAAACAAAAGCTCTCGTGTTTGCGTATCTCCGTTATGCCGATCAGGAAGGGCAAAAGGCTTTTGAGGTGACGAAGGATCAGACCGTGATCGGACGCGGCGGCCGATCATATTGGGTCGACCTGAAACTCGAAACTCTCCCCGACGTTTCGCGCGAGCATTGCCGGATCCGCCGCGACCCAGAAACCGGCCTCTTCACCGTTGAAGACGTCAGCCAGTTCGGTACCGCGGTCAACGGCAAACCCGTCAACCGCAACACTGCGTCGGACCTGCCCCGCCGCGCCACCATCAGTCTGGCCGGCGTGATAGATCTCCAGTGGGAAGCCATCTGATGACCGACCTTTTAATGTGGCGCACCATCATCCTGACAGCCCTGATCGTCACCGTGGCTTTGATCGCAATTATTACGGCGGCGCGGGAAGGGCGCTGAGATGGCGGTGAAATCCCAGTTGCGTTTCGCCGCTGCCACCGATCCCGGCAAGCGTCGCAGCAACAACGAAGACCGTTACCATGTCGATCCCGAGCGTGGCATTTACGTGGTCATCGATGGCGTGGGCGGCCATGCCGCCGGAGAAACGGCGGCGAGCGTTGCCGTCGATGTAATCCGCGAGCGCCTGGAACGCCAGACCGGCACTCCGTCCGAGCGCATCCGCGAAGCCATCACTCTCGCCAACAATGAAATCCTGCGCCTCTCCCGCATCCGCCCCGAGTGGAACGGCATGGCCTGCGTCCTCACTGTCGCGCTGGTGGAAGACGACCTGGTGACCGTCGGGCATGTGGGCGATTCGCGCCTTTACCTCCTCCAGCCAGGTGAAATCAAAAAGATCACGCACGATCATTCGCCCGTTGGCGAGCGCGAAGATCGCGGAGAGATTTCCGAAGCCGAGGCCATGCGCCACTCCCGGCGCAATGAGATATTCCGCGATGTCGGCTCGGCGGAAAGGAAACCGGACGACCCTTCTTTCATCGAAGTGGAAACTTTTCCATTTCCTTCCAACGGCGTGCTGCTCCTCTGTTCCGATGGCCTGACCGACCTCGTGAGCAGCGCGGAAGTGCGCGCCGGCGTGGAGCGTTATGCGCCGGATTTTGACGCCGCCGCCCGTGCCCTGATCGATGCCGCGAACGAGGCCGGCGGCAAAGACAACATCACTGTGGTCATCGTCGCGGGCTCCGGTTACGGCGAAGCTCCATTCGTGCGCGAAAAGCCCATCGCACGCCGGGTGATTGTGCCCCGCGCCGTGTTCTTTTTGCTGGGCGGCCTGTTCGTGGGTCTTCTCGCGGGCCTTTTAATTCCCGTTCTGTGGAACAGAGTGGACGCTATTGGTCCCCGTACCATCGTTGTGGGGCCCAGCGGCATTTCAGCCGCGCTCAACCAGGCGCATCCAGGAGAT
>JALYHT010000010.1 GCA_030776225.1 Acidobacteriota bacterium
ACCGTGGGGGTCAGGCCTGCGTACGTGACGGTTGCCGGAACGCCCCCAAAAGTTACGGTAAAGCGTATTGCTGCCCTTTGATGATGAACGAAAGCGGGGCGAGCATGTCGGGCTGGAGCGGAACCACTGTGATCGAAACGATGTGGGAGCCTGGACGCCCTGGAAGTCTCCGGAGGCCCAGGTCCGCGACTGGGTGGTGGCGAGATTCACGCCGTACATCACCAACCAGCTGCCTGGCGCGGTCGAGGTATAGGAACCGAAGTTATCCGGAGTCAGCGCTCCGCCGGGTAATGGAAGGTGTTGGGTCGAAAGTGCCGGAAACGGGACCGCTGATTACAGCACCCTGCGTGAGCGCAGTCTGCCCGGCCGCGCAGGGCGACATGGCGGGGGTGCAGGTTGCGCCGGTGTAAGACCAGTTCCAGTTGGCGAAGCTGTAGAAGGAAATGGGAGGACCGCTGTTCGGAACGAGGTTGATCGCAAAAGATGTGTAGTTACCGATTGCCTGAAAACTGAAAAAGTTGCTCCCAGGGGGAAACACGGCGATGAGGGGAAAGGCTCCGTTGCCCGCGTAGGCAAACACGAAGGCGTATGTGCCGCCCGAGCCAAGGCCTGTATAAGAGCCCGACACCGTGCAGGTGGTATTAGTGCCGTCGAATGCGCAGGAGCCCCATTGAACGCTCGCCTGACCCTGGCCCTGGGCGTTGGGGCCCATGCCGGTCAGCGTAAAGTTCTGCGTGCTGGGGCTCAGAGTGATGAGGGCGAAGCCGGGCAGCGCCGCGCGAGGGTCATTAATAAAAATGGAGCAAAGATGACTTTCATCGTTGTTCCTCCTCCGGCCAGCTTAGCGGCTTTTATCCGGCGGTACGTGGTTAACTTTCGGCGTATTGTACAGATTTTTACGTCGGCTTAGACTGGACGCGTGGCTCCTCCAACTGTTGACCTTACCGATCTGCAGCGCGTAGTCGGTGAATATCTCGGCGAACACGGCCTGGTCGTCGCGGCAGGCCCATTCACGGCTGCCGCCGCTGCGCGGATTTTCCTTGGCAAGAGTAAGCTCGTTTCGACCGCCATGACAGCGGGCGGCGCATGGCTGGCCGTGCAGGCCATCTCCCAGCCCATGCTCAAGCTGATGCAGGATCAGTTCGGATACCTGCAATCGCTGCTGGGAGGGTGATTGTGGCGCGCTTCGTCAAAATTTCAAACAAGGTAATCAACGTCGACGCGATCGCTTATGCGGATTTCCTGGAATCCGGGCGCGCGATGCTTCTGATGATGGGGCTCACGCAGGAGAAGCAGAACATTCCGCTCGATGTGGAAGAGGCGCGGAGCCTGCGGGCGATTCTGGAAACGGACGAAACCGTTTCACGGTAGTAGTCAGAGATCAGCGTTTCTCAGATCAGCGTTCGTCGCCCGAATTTCGCGGGTCGATGTGCCCCACGGTCTTGAGCAGGAAGTACAGCCGCTCCACTTCTTCCTCGTCTTCCGGACGCAGCACGCGATAACGCGGCGCGGCAATCTGTTTCACATCGCTCGCGCCCAGCAGTTCGCCCCAGTACTGCCGGTAGGGCAGCCCGTCGATCATGGCGTTTGTCGACATCTGTCGCAGAGTGCGCAGCAGGTGCTTGCAGCCATCCACTTCACCGGGATAAACGAGCACAACCGTATCCTCGTCGTAGAGCGCAAGCTTCACTACCAGTGGGGAAATCCAGCCCGTGCGGTCCACGCGCCGCACATCCTGCCATGGAATGATCTTCCGGCCAATTTCAAGATGGGCGTCGTAAACCTTGATCGCGGGGCGAAAGGCGAGGGCCAGCAGCATGGCGGCCGAAAGCAGAAAGAGCGCGGCGGGTACGAACGCGGGACGCCAGGAGAGTCCCAGCCAGCCGGAAAATCCGGCGAGCAGAAGCGCCACAATACCAAAAGACACGTAATGACGGGCGGGGACGTAGCGGCTCATACTGCGCTCCGATTCCTAGGGTACTCCCAGCCAGGTGTCAGGTCAACGCTGCCGCAAATATGCCACCCCGCGCAGGCTGTAATCTGCGCCGCTCACAACCGCCAGAATCACCACGCCGGCCATCAGTCCCGTGGAAATTCCGAGAAACCAGTCGTTCCCGAAGGCGCGCCCGGCCATGACTGCCACGGCGGCCATGATCTGGCAGAAGGTGCTCACTTTTCCCCAGACACTCGGCTGCAGCTCGCGGAACTGCGTAAAACGAAGCGCCACCCCGGAGAGCAGCAGAATCCACAAATCGCGCGTGAAGATCACGGCCACGATCCAGACCGGCACCGCGCCCCCGAGCGCCAGCCCGATATAGATACAGGAGAGGAGGATCTTATCCGCAATGGGGTCCAGATATTGACCGATTTTCGACTCGCCGCCGAAACGCCGCGCGAGCCAGCCATCGAGAACGTCGGTGAAAGCGGCGGCCCCGAACAGCCACCCACCCCACATGTAGTCGCCGCGCGAGAGCTCGACCAGAATGAATGGCGTCATGACGATCCGCGCCAGCGTCAGCAGATTGGGAATCGTCAGCCACATGCCGGAACACTCATGATACGGTGCGGGCGAGCCGTGGCGTGTATGCTGGCTGAAAGCTTTTGGAAGCAGGAAGATGAAGGCAAAAATCAGAGTGCTTCGCGCTGTTTTATGGGTCTTGTACGTCGCGGCCGCCGCCATTCTGATGGCGTGGATTTTCCTCGGCCCGTTCCATTTAATTCTTCCGGTAAGTAATCCCCTCAACGCAGAAGCAATAGCCGCGCTTGCTTTTCTCTTGTTGACGCTGTTGCGTACACGCATGCCCGAGGCCCCTTCCCCAGGTAAGGGCGCCTCATTCGCTGTCATCGCCCCTGTCATCGCGATAACGGGGCTGGCATTTCTTCCCGCGGTGAACAACCCGTTACTCCACGACGCTTATTCACACGTTTGGAACGCCGCGACAGGAACGTGGTCCGGATTGTATTCCATATTGGCCCCACCCCCGGGGAGCGCTTTCTTCCGACCGCTTGGGGATCTGAGTTATCGGCTGGACTATAACTGGGCTGGTACGAATGCGACTGCCTGGAATCTCTGGAATCTGGGGCTCCACCTGATAAATACCTGCCTCGTCTGGGTTCTTGCCCGGCAGCTGTCTCGCGGCCTGACATGCGCCACTGTAGCGGCCCTCATCTTCGGGCTTCATGGCACTCGACCCGAGGTCGTCGCGTGGGTGGGCGCACGTTTCGACCTGCTGGCCAGTTTTTTTGCGATCGCGGCCCTGCTCGCGCTTCTTCGCTACATCGATACCGGAGCGGCGCGATGGTACGCCGCAATCGCGTTCTGTTCATTTTGCGCATTTCTCAGTAAGGAAGCGGCTTATTGCCTGCCGCTGCTCGCACTGCTGCTGATGCCGTTCCGGGAACGTCCCACGCGGCGCAGGATACTGCGGGCGGTGGCTCTCATTGTGGCCGTCTGCGCCGTCGTCTTTATCTATAGAACGTGGGTTCTTGGCGATATCGGGGGCTATAGAACTGCAGGCGGTGCGCCTTCTATTCTCCAGTTCAGCGCGATCCGGACCGTGAAGGCCCTGCTGTACCGGGAGTGGGCGGTTCTTTTATTCCCCGTCAACTGGTCGTCCGCGAATCTCATACTGAAGTGGGCTATGGTGCTCATGACAGGCATAGCCGCGGCTTTTCCGTTCTATTCAAAAGCCAGCCGCACGCGCCTCGCTACGAGCCTGCTTTGGGTCATCGCCGCCGCTTTACCGGCACAGCACCTGCTGCTGATCGCGCCGGATCTGAACGGCGCTCGCGTGCTCTACCTTCCGGTGCTGGGATTAGCTCTGTTCTGGGGGTTCCTCGCGGAAGGCTGCGATTACGGGATAGCCAGAATTCTGCTGCCTGCGGGCTTATTGTTGTTTCAACTGGTGGCGCTCGAACACAACTTGAAGATCTGGCGCGGCGTGGCATTGCTCGGGCAGCGCACGTGTAAGGCAATGGGTGCGGAACTGAGCCGCGACCCCCGCAGCATTGTTGTCGGTGGCCTGCCGGCGACCTGGCAGGGTATTTACTTCCTCAAAAACGGATTTCCGCAGTGCGTCGCAATCAACACCCGGCAGTCGATCAACCGGATCTCGGTTCAGGAAGACAATCCGGCGGCGGTTGGACCCAATGCCAGGCTCTTCATATGGAACAACGGAACAGGACGGCTTGAAGAACATACCGGCCCGTAATCGAGCTGTTCCCGGGGGGTTCGGTTGCGATTCGCACAGCAGAGAAACAAGGGGGCTTATGGGATGAGAACCGCGATTTCGGGAAATACCTCAAAATCACCGCTGTTGAAAGTATAAATGCGCTGAATCCCGCTGGTTTGCAGGGTCGCTGCGATCTGCAAAATCGAATACGTCTCCGCCGGTGACGGGATGACGGCGAAGCAAATCCATCCACCCTTCCACTGTGCGGGCTGGAATTGGCAGCACATGAAGAAACACGAGCAGGCCAGCTATTGCGCGTAGTGCGTCGTTAGGCGTGCGCGGGTTGGAGACACGCCGCCCGTTGGTCACGATGGAATAAAACTCGCACAGTATCTGCGAGGTCCATTGCATAGACCAGAACATTCGCGTCGATAAGTCCAGGCTCAACGGACATCGTCGTAGATGTCGCGGCGGTGGAGCTGGCCCGTCACTCCGAGATGCCAGACTGGCAATTCGGGGGCGTGGCCGGCAACCTGGACTGTTACCCCGCGCTCGCTCATGAGCTGTTCCAGCAGTGCGTCCACGGAAATACCCTGCCTCCGAGCTTCATCGGTGAGGCGGGCTTCGGTTTCGTGTGAAATGTCGATACTCATTGGGCTGCTCCTTTCAGATTACCGTGTATTCTCGATCGTGGATGCTGCACTGTACGCCGCTTTGGGATCTCGCATCGGCTACATTGGCAAATGGAGACCTTGAATTGAAACTGTCCGCGTTGCTCGCCCCGCTGGCGTTCGCCTGTTCGCTGGGCGCCCAGAATCTGCAGGAATTCGCAAAGCACGTCACGGAGTTCACGCTTCCAAACGGTATGCACTTCATCGTGCTGGAGCGCCACGAGGCGCCTGTCGTATCGTTCCACACATACGTGAATGCAGGCTCGGTGGACGATCCGAAAGGCCGCACGGGCCTGGCGCATATGTTCGAACATATGGCGTTCAAGGGAACGGAAACCATCGGCACTACGAATTGGGCGGCGGAAAAAGCCGCCATCGATAACATCGAGCGCCTCTACGACCAGCTCGATGC
>JALYHT010000011.1 GCA_030776225.1 Acidobacteriota bacterium
GGCCAGGGCGCAGGGCAGGGAAGAGAGGGGCAGGCGCGGTTTGAAGTCACGGACAAGTCGCTCGACCTGCTGGGTTTCAAAACACTGAAAGACCTGCTCGGTTCGCTCGGAAAAGCGAGCTTCGGCAGGCATGACACGCGCGACCTCGCCACCGGAGTCGAGTCATCGGGTTCGTCGAAGCCCTATGAGTTCGGCGACACACTGAACCTCGACATCAGCGAAACTCTTTTTTCCGCCGTGCGCCGGGAAGGCGTCAAAGTGCCGATCAATCTGGAATATTCCGATCTGCACGTTCACCAGTCGGAATATCAGAGTTCCTGCGCCACTGTACTCATGCTGGACTGCAGTCACAGCATGATCCTGTACGGCGAGGACCGCTTCACTCCCGCCAAGAGGGTCGCGATGGCTCTCGCGCATCTGATCCGCACGCAATACCCCGGGGACAGTCTGCGTTGCGTGTTGTTCCACGATTCCGCCGAGGAACTGGAGATCAGCCAGCTGGCGCGCGTGCAGGTGGGGCCTTATTACACCAATACCCGCGACGGCCTGATTCTGGCGCAGCGCCTGCTGCAGCGCGAACGCAAGGACATGAAACAGATCGTTATGATCACCGACGGCAAGCCCTCCGCCCTGACGCTCGAAGACGGACGCACTTATCGAAATGCATTCGGGCTCGATCCGCTGGTCATCAGCCGGACGCTCGAAGAAGTAAATCGCTGCAAAAAGCAGGGCATCATCATTAATACATTCATGCTGGCCAGCGACTACGGCCTGGTGAACTTCGTTCAGAAAGTAACGGAGCTGTGCCGCGGCAAGGCTTATTTCACGACGCCGCACACGCTCGGTCAGTATTTGCTGATGGATTACATGAACCGCAAGACCCGCACGGTTCATTAGGCTGGGTGCTGGCGGCCGGAACCCACGCGCCGGCTTTTCCCTGAAATGTACGGGCTCAATAAAAAAGCGCCGGATCGCTCCGGCGCTTTTCTGCCTTGCTCAGCTGAAAATTGGCTCAGCTCAAAACTACATGGGATCGCCGTCGAGTTCGGCGCCGGATACGCTCGCGTCGCCCCAGACTGTCGAGTCGCCCCAAACAGTAGAGTCGCCCCAAACGGTCGAATCGCCCCATGGCCCGCCGTCGCCCCAAACAGTGGAGTCGCCCCAGACTGTCGAATCGCCCCAAACCGTGGAATCGCCCCATACGGTCGAATCCCCCCAAACGGTCGAGTCGCCCTGCCAAACCGAGTCACCCCAAACAGTGGAGTCGCCCCAGACTGTCGAATCGCCCCAGACTGTGGAGTCACCCCAAACGGTTGAGTCGCCCCAGACCGTCGACATGGCTTTGTCGTTAATAATGTGCAGAATCAACTTGCCCTTGAACGGCCCCGATTGAACGGTTCCGGCTTTCACCGCGATTGGAGAGGCAGCCAAATAGTCTTTACCGATGGTGTTGCTGGCGGTGCTCAGCAGAGCGGCGTCCAGATTCAGATAGCCCGCTCCCACTGTGAAGATGTCATACACAATATGAAATGTCTGTCCCGTACTCGGGTCGGTGATCAGAGCCCGCGTATTCGGCGGGAACTTGGACGCCGTCTTCATCAACCGTGCCTTTACCTGATCGGGCGTAAGATCGTGGTTCGCATCGGTTCCCAGCAGCGTGGCCACAGCGCCGCTCACGGCAGCAGCCGACATGCTGGTACCGCTCAGCATGAAATAGTTCAGCGATGGCCCTTTCGGGTTGTTGGTCTGGTTGAGGAGAGAACCGAGGCTGACGATGTCGTTGGGAAACGCCGTATCCATCGTGGAACCCGGGCTTCGAATGGAAAATATTTTGTTGCCCGGCGCTACCAAGTCAGGTTTTACAACGTGGTCGCCAAAGGAAGGGCCCTTCGAACTGTAGCTCGTCATCTGATCGTCGCTACGGCCCGGAGTGCTGCGCGTGTTCATTGCGCCGACCGTCAAAACCAAAGGATCGTTGGCCGGAGCCCCGATCGTGAAGTAGCCATTCGTCGTCTGATAACGTCCGCCATTTCCGGCGGCGACTACAACCGTGATCCCGGCCAGCCAGGCTTTTTCCACTTCCTGGCAAAGCGGGTCGACTTTGTAGCTCTCGTAGACACCGCGTCCCACTGACATGTTGATAACTTTAATGTTGTATTGAAGGCGGTTCTTAATCGCCCATTCCAGAGCGGAAATTACAACGGCGTCGGTCGACTCACCGTTTTTATCGAGAACCTTAAGGCTGATCAGATTGACCCCGGGCGCCACGCCGTGAATGTCGTTCTGATAATTACCGCCCGCTGAATTCGACCCGTCACCCGCGATGATACCGGCAAGATGGGTGCCATGGCCGTAAAAATCCGTCACGCTCGAATCGCCAGGCACGAAGCTTTGGGCATAGATTACCGTCGAATGTCCACGTCCATTGCCACTCTGGTTGATCAGATCGTTGCTCGTGGTGTTAATGCCGCTGTCGATCACCGCCACGCCGATATTGTTGCCGGCGCTCAGGTCCGCCGCCTGCGCCGCCTGTATTGAAGAAGGCTTTGTGCGAAGGGATTCAGGAAAGAAGTCGTAGACCGGCTGAGTTGAGGTTGCCGTCGACTGGATCTTGTGATTCACCGAGACATGAGCGACGGCGGGAGTCTGGGCTAAAGCCTGCGCCGCCGCAGGTGTCATCGAACAGAGAGCGCCATTAGGAAGATCCGAAACGTGCGATTGGCCGCAAACGCGACTCGCGGCGCCGGACGCGTATTGAACGATCACATCGAGCGAGCGCTTTTCCTGGTTCCGGGACATCTTCTCGATTTCCGGAGAGAGGGAGCCCGCCGAGGCGACGCTTCCCAACGCGGTCACAAAAAACAAACATACCGAAAACGATCTGGCGAAACGTGACTTTTTCATTAATCCTTCCAGGTGCAGTGCGCCCGCCAAGTCATCCGGCTATTAACTTGTTGCAGGCAATTTGTCTCAAATACAACATTTTGAGCCTTGCTGACACTCGTCACAGTATCACAGGCCATAGCTAAAGGGCACGGAATAAATCTTGTAGATACTACGGGTTATAGTACTATCGTCATATCGAAAGTTATCTCTGCGCCCGATGACTTATCGGCAGAAATCTGGGAAAGTTGAGGTCTATTCCAAAAACTTTGGGCCGCGCACGGAGCTTGTGGAGCGGGTAAGTTGCGCGTGCAAAGGGTCGCGTGTTAATCTTTCAAGGTACCCAGCAAGGCTCAGTGGGAGGTGTGCGCGCTCAGGCATTCGTCTGAGGCTCGGTTTCGGCCGGGAAGAGCGCCACCGATAGTACCAACGAGGAATATGGCCAGGAAACCCGGAAAAAAATACCAAGCTGCGCTCAAGCAGGTCGAAGCGCGTGACTACCCGCTTAACCAGGCGGTCCCCCTTCTCCAGAAGATCAAGTTTGCCAAATTCGACGAGACTGTCGAAATCCACATGCGTCTGGGAGTCGATCCCAAGCATGCCGACCAGATGGTTCGCGGTACTGTGATCATGCCGAACGGTCTGGGTAAATCCAAAACCGTGCTCGTGATCGCCAGCGGCGATAAGCTTCGTGAAGCCACCGAAGCCGGCGCCGATTTCGTGGGCGGCGAAGACATGGTCAACAGGATCCAGTCCGAAGGTTGGACAGACTTCGACGCGGTAATTGCGACGCCGGACATGATGCGGTCGGTCGGTAAGCTCGGGAAGGTGCTCGGCCCCCGCGGTCTGATGCCCAATCCGAAGACCGGCACTGTGACTGCTGACGTAGCCAAGGCCGTGCAGGAAGTCAAAGCCGGTAAGGTCGAATTCCGCGTCGACAAGACCGGAATCATTCACGCCCCCATCGGTAAAATCAGCTTCACGTCAGTCAAGCTGGTGGAGAACGCCTCCAGTCTTATCACCGCCGTCCTTAAAGCTAAGCCCTCGGTCGCCAAAGGCAAGTATGTGAAGAGCGCGACTCTGTGCTCGACCATGAGTCCGGGTATTCCGATTGACCTGGCAGAACTGACCGCGAAGGAAGCGCTGGCGCAGGCTTAGGCGAGTTTCGCCCGGCAAGTTTCGCCCGCAAAGTAAAGAACAGGCCGCTCAGGAAAACAGGCGCTATGAAAAACAGGGACGATAAGAAAAAAGATTTCGAAGAATTGCGCAAGGCTCTCGACAAGGCGAACAATGTGTTCGTCACCGGTTTCGAGAAGCTGACGGTCGATCAGGATTATAATCTCCGCAAGACGATTCGCGGCGCTGGCGGTACGTATAAGGTTGTCAAGAACAACATCGCGGAGATCGCCTCCGAGGGTACGCCTTCCGAGTCCGTGCTGAAAGGGTTGCGCGGCATGACCTCGATCGCTCTTACCGATGATCCCGTTGCGCTCGCCAGGGTGCTCACCGCTTACGCGAAGACCAATCCGGCATTTACCTTCAAGGCTGGTCTGGTGGAAGGCCGGGCCATCGACATCAAGGCGATCAACGAGCTTGCCAGCATGCCGTCGAAGGAGCAGATTTTCGCGAAGCTGCTCTATGTCATCAACGCCCCGGCGCAACAGTTGGTAACGGTGATGAACGCGGTGGGTCGTAATCTTGCGGTTGTCGTCGATCAGGGCGTCAAAGAAAACAAGTTTCAGGGCTGATTTCCGGTCCCGTGCCACAGAGTTTTGCAGCACAGAATTTTGCAGCAAAGAGTTTTTGAATTTAAGTTGAAAAGAGTTTGAGGAGTTTTTAAGACCATGGCGGATATCAACGCGATTGCGGAACAGATTCAGGGCCTGACGCTGCTTGAAGCGTCACAGCTTGTGAAGATGCTCGAAGAGAAGTTGGGCGTATCGGCGGCAGCGGCAGCGCCGGTGATGATGGCTGGCGGAGGCGGTGGAGCGGCAGCGGCGCCAGTGGCCGAAGAAAAGACCGAATTCACGGTGGTGCTTACGGCTGCCGGGGCCAACAAAATCAATGTCATCAAAGCTGTTCGTGAAGTCACGAGCCTCGGCCTGAAAGAAGCCAAGGACCTTGTGGATGGCGCGCCGAAACCGGTGAAGGAAGGCGTCAGCAAGGAAGAAGCTGAAGCCATCAAAAAGAAGTTCGTGGACGCTGGCGCAACTGTTGAAGTAAAGTAGTCTCCTTTATTTCAATTCGTTGTAGTCTCGTTGAGGGCAAACTCGGGCGGCAGGAGGGCGCAGCTTCTCGTGCCGCTATTGGACTTTGTGTTGACGGTGGACTTATCCGGTGTTAACATCGTAAGTTGGCGTTGGTATCTACCGGAATCAGATCCGGATTGGTGACGGTGGCCCTGGAATTCCGCAAATCATCCAGACCTTCCCGCGGGGACTTGGTGTGTCCAGCCGCCCGAGGTGAAGAAAACCTTCGCGCCGACGCCACTCGTGTAGATTTTTTTCCACGATCCTATTCTTCAGCCGTCCGCAATGTCACGCTTCCGGCGGTCTCCCCTTGCAGGGGCGATTCCAAACCGGCGGCGCCAGCGTCCAATCTTATGTCCTCTTTCGGGCATGCGTTCTATTCAGCGGGCCTCGCTCTTTTTTCGAAGGCTTCTTCGGAAAAGGGGAGCTGCCCGCGTTTGTGCCTTATATCCGCGTTTTTTGTTCCCAGGTAAGGTCTTGAAACCTTCATGCCTGTCGTGCTCTTGTCCGTCGTTTTCGTGTTGGTGTAACGGAGTTCCTGAATCCTATGTCTGAGAATGGCCTGGCCCCCGATAGAGTTGATTTTTCTAAAATCAAAACTTCGATTCCGATTCCGAATCTGATCGAAGTCCAGAAAAATTCGTACGAGAAGTTCCTTCAGATGGACCTTCTCCCGAATGAGCGTGAGGATATCGGACTGCAGACGGTTTTTACTTCCGTCTTCCCGATCTCCGATTTCCGCGGCGTCAGTCAGCTGGAGTTTGTCGATTATTCCATCGGCAACTGGGAGTGCAAATGCGGCAACCTGAAAGGGCTGCATCACCTCCGTTCCACCTGCCGGAATCCCGCCTGCGGAGCGACCATTAAAACCGATCCCTTCCACGCCGGCGACATCCTTTGCCACCACTGCGGAACGTTCAATCGCAATATCGTCACCTTCTGTAACAAGTGCGGCGACCCCGTGGGGCTGCAGCTGAAATACGATCAGGCCGAATGCGAAGAGCGCGGCATGACGTATGCGGCGCCGCTCAAAGTCACCATCCGCCTTACCGTTTACGCGAAGGATGCCGAGACGGGGCAGAAGAGCGTCCGCGACATCAAAGAGCAGGAAGTCTTCTTCGGCGAAATCCCGCTGATGACGAACAACGGTACGTTCATCATCAATGGCACCGAGCGCGTTATCGTCAGCCAGCTGCATCGCTCCCCAGGCGTTTTCTTCGAAAGCGTGAAGCTGCAGGGCTACTATCTCGGCAAAATAATTCCTTACCGCGGCAGCTGGGTCGAGTTCGAATACGATACCAAGAACCTCCTCTATGTACGTATCGACCGGAAGCGGAAATTTTACGGCTCGGTATTTCTGCGCGCGCTCGGCCTTGAAACGGACGCGCAGATCCTCCGCACTTTCTACCGCATCAGCAAAGTCGCCATCAAAGACAGCAAGCTGCTGTGGAATGTCGATGAGAATCTGGTCGGCCTGAAGCTCTCTCACGCCATCAGCAACAAAGCAGGCGAAGCTGTTGTGCCGCAGGGGCGCAAGATCACCGCCGGCCTGATGCGCGAAATCGTTAAGAACAAGATCGCGAGCGTGGAAGTCGCCGTTAACGATCTTGAAGGCGCTTTTATCGCCGCCGACGTCGTCGATATGTCGACGGGCGAGGTGATGATCGATGCCAATCAGGAACTCACGCCGACCATCATCAGCAAACTGATCGAAGCCGGCATCGACAGTTTCGAAATCTTTTTCCCCGAGCGCGATGAAGTCGGCACGGTCATCTCTTCCACGCTCCGGAAAGATCCGGTCAAAACCCGCAAAGAAGCGCTGATCGAAATTTACCGCAAGCTTCGTCCGGGCGATCCGCCTACTGTCGATACGGCCACGCAGCTCTTCGACGGCATGTTCTTCGATGCCCGCAAATACGACTTCTCGCGCGTCGGGCGCATGAAGTTCTCGATCAAGATTTACGATGCGCCCGAATCGCCGGTCCGTAAAAAGGCCGATGGCACGAATTACGATCCGCGCATTCTGCATCCCGAGGATTTTCACGACACCATCGCCTATCTGCTGAAGCTCCGCAAAGGCATCGGCGCAGTCGATGACATCGATCACCTCGGCAACCGCCGCGTGCGCGCAGTCGGCGAACTCCTTGAAAACCAGTTCCGGATCGGCCTCGTCAGAATGGAACGCGCCATCAAGGAAAAGATGTCCGTTTACCAGGAAATGTCGACGGCTATGCCGCACGATCTGGTCAACGCGAAACCCGTGATGGCGGCGATCCGCGAATTCTTCGGCTCCAGCCAGCTTTCGCAGTTCATGGATCAGACCAATCCGCTCTCCGAGATCACGCACAAGCGGCGTCTCTCGGCTCTTGGACCGGGCGGTCTTTCCCGCGAACGCGCCGGCTTCGAAGTGCGCGACGTTCACCCAACCCATTACGGCCGCATCTGCCCCATCGAAACACCGGAAGGCCCGAACATCGGTCTTATCTCGTCGCTCTCGTGCTTTGCGCGGATCAACGATTACGGGTTTATCGAAAGCCCCTATAAGAGGGTGATCAATGGCGTTGTGGTGGACGAGGTTCGTATTCTGAACCCCGGAGACGCCTCCTTCAAAGTGGGCGACGTTGTGTTTCGCGAGGCTCTGGAAAAGGCTAACAACGCGGTTCCCGCCAACAAGCAGAAGGCCGAATACGTGGCTCACTGCGATTATCTTTCGGCCTGGGAAGAAGATAAGTACACCATCGCGCAGGCGAACGTGGAACTCGAACCGAGCGGCCGCATCGCGCCGGAGCTTGCCAACGCCCGTCAGGCAGGCAACTTCGTGCTCAAAGGCCGCGACGAAATCGAGTACATGGACGTCAGCCCGAAGCAACTCGTCTCGGTGGCTGCCAGCCTGATTCCATTCCTTGAGAACGATGACGCCAACCGCGCTCTCATGGGCTCCAACATGCAACGCCAGGCCGTGCCTCTGCTGCGCGGCGACGCTCCCTATGTCGGCACCGGCATGGAATACGTCACGGCCCGGGATTCCGGCGCGGTTATTCTCTGCAAACGCGCAGGGGTGGTCGATTCCGTCGATTCCGAACGCATTATCGTTCGGGTGGACGGTACGGCGCATGAAGGTCAGATGTCGCGCGAAGTGGGCGCGGATATCTACCAGATGACGAAGTTCAAGCGCTCGAACCAGAACACCTGCATCAACCAGAAGCCGATCGCTTATCAAGGTCAGCGGGTTGTCAAAGGCCAGGTTCTGGCCGACGGCCCGTGCACGGATATGGGCGAACTGGCTCTCGGGCGGAACGTGCTGGTTGCGTTCATGCCATGGCGTGGCTATAACTTCGAAGACGCCATCCTGGTCAGCGAAAAGCTTGTTAAAGAGGACTACTATACTTCGATCCACATCGAAGAGTTCGAAATCGAAGCACGGGACACCAAGCTCGGCCCCGAGGAAATCACCCGCGACATCCCGAACATCGCCGATTCGTTCCTGCGCAATCTGGACGAATCCGGCGTCATCCGGATCGGCGCGACCGTTAAACCGGGCGATATTCTGGTCGGCAAAGTAACGCCGAAAGGCGAAACCCAGCTCACCCCGGAAGAGAAACTGCTCCGCGCGATCTTCGGCGAAAAAGCCGGCGACGTAAAAGACGCTTCTCTCTACTGCCCGCCGGGCATCGAAGGCACCGTCGTCGATTGCAAAATCTTCTCCCGCAAGGGGCAGGATAAGGACGAGCGTTCGCGGCGCATCGAAGAATCGCAGATCGCGCGTCTGCAGCGCAATCTTTCCGACGAAATCCGCATCCTCACCGATGAGCGCGCCAAGCGCCTCGGCAATCTGCTCGAAGGCAAGGAAGTTCTCGCCGACCTGCACGATGAAAAAACCAACAAGAAGCTCTTCGCCAAAGGCGCTCTGCTTGATCGTGAATCGATTGAAAAGACGCGCTCGCGCGATCTGAAACGCGTCCGCTTCAATAACAAGGACGCACGCATTAACGAACAGATCGACGAAATCGAAGAGATGACTTCGCGTCAGATCGCGGTGCTCGAAAAGATCACCGACGAAAAGATCGCCAAACTTCGCAAGGGTGACGAACTCCCCCCCGGCGTGATCAAACTGGTCAAAGTCTACATCGCCATGAAGCGCAAGCTTTCGGTGGGAGACAAGATGGCCGGACGCCACGGTAACAAGGGTGTCATCGCGCGCATTCTGCCTGAGGAAGACATGCCGTATCTTCCCGACGGCACGCCAGTCGAAATCGTGCTGAACCCGCTCGGCGTTCCCAGCCGTATGAACGTTGGTCAGATTCTCGAAACCCACCTCGGGTGGGCCGCCAAAGCGCTCGGTGTGAAGTTCGCAACGCCGGTCTTCGACGGCGCAACCGAAAAGGGCATCAAGGAAATGCTGACCAGGGCCGGTCTGCCGACTTCAGGTAAAACCAAGCTTTACGACGGCATGACCGGGCAGATGTTCGAACAGCCGGTGACTGTGGGCTACATCTATATGCTGAAGCTCTCGCACCTGGTTGACGATAAGATCCACGCTCGCTCCATCGGGCCGTATTCGCTGATCACGCAGCAGCCTCTCGGCGGCAAGGCGCAGTTCGGTGGACAGCGGTTCGGCGAAATGGAAGTATGGGCGCTCGAAGCTTATGGCGCTGCTTACATCCTGCAGGAACTTCTGACCGCGAAATCGGACGACGTTTACGGGCGCGCCAAAATCTACGAGGCTATCGTCAAGGGCGAAGCCGCGATAGAGCCAGGCGTACCCGAATCTTTCAACGTGCTGATTCGCGAGTTGCAGTCGCTCTGCCTCGATGTCGAGCTGATGAAGAAGTTCCGCGAGCAACTGGAAGATACAGCGCTCGCCGCGGATTAAATCTGGGCTGGGGATGAACGCCGTCAGTTGTGCTTCAGCGGCGTTCATCCAGAGCTGATTACGTTTCTCGTTTTTGGATTATATAGGAGAACAAATGCGATCCTCTCCCTACGATCGGGCAAATATTACCGCGGATTTCGACTCTATCCGGATCTCCCTCGCTTCCCCCGAGAAGATCCGAAGCTGGAGCCACGGCGAAGTTACCAAACCGGAAACCATCAATTACCGCACATTCAAACCGGAACGCGACGGTCTCTTCTGCGCACGGATCTTCGGACCCGTCACGGACTGGGAATGTCTCTGCGGCAAGTACAAGCGGATGAAGCACCGCGGCGTCATCTGCGACAAGTGCGGCGTCGAAGTGACGCTCGCCCGTGTCCGCCGCGAACGCCTCGGCCACATCGAACTCGCCAGCCCCTGCTCGCACGTGTGGTTCTTCAAGGGCCTGCCTTCGCGCATCGGCCACCTGCTCGATATCACTCTGCGTGAGCTCGAGCGCGTGCTCTACTTCGAAGCTTTCGTCATCGTCGATCCAGGCGAAGTAGCGGACCTCTCCCAGGGCGAGGTGATCTCCGACGAGCGCAAACGCGCTCTCGAACAGGATCCCGAAACCGCCGGGAAGTTCGTCGCCATGATGGGCGCCGAAGGCATCAAAGAGCTCCTCAAGAAAATCGACGTCGAATTTTTGAGCGAAGACATTCGCGAAAAAATGAAGACCGAAACTTCGCAGCAGAAAAAGCTGAAGTTCGCCAAGCGTCTGCGTGTCGTCGAAAGCTTCCGCAAATCGGGCAACAAGCCGGAGTGGATGATCCTCGACGTGCTCCCGGTCATCCCGCCGGAGCTTCGCCCTCTCGTACCGCTCGATGGCGGCCGTTTCGCGACTTCCGATCTCAACGATCTTTACCGTCGCGTCATCAACCGCAACAACCGCCTCAAGAAGCTGATGGAACTGCACGCGCCGGACGTGATCGTCCGCAACGAAAAGCGCATGCTCCAGGAAGCCGTCGACGCGCTCTTCGATAACGGCCGCCGCGGCCGTGTGCTGCGTGGCGCCAACAACCGCCCGCTCAAGTCGCTTTCCGATACGCTTAAAGGCAAGCAGGGCCGCTTCCGCCAGAACCTGCTCGGCAAACGCGTCGATTACTCCGGCCGTTCCGTCATCGTGGTCGGTCCCGATCTGAAACTGCACCAGTGCGGTCTTCCGAAGAAGATGGCGCTCGAACTCTTCAAGCCGTTCATCTATCACCGGCTCGAACAGCGCGGCCACTGCACCACCATCAAGCAGGCCAAGGAACTCGTTGAACAGCAGGATCCCGTCGTTTGGGACATTCTTGAAGAAGTCATCAAAGACCATCCGATTCTGCTGAACCGCGCTCCCACGCTTCACCGCCTCGGCATCCAGGCCTTCGAGCCCGTGCTGGTGGAAGGTAAAGCGCTGAAGATTCACCCGCTGGTCTGCACGGCGTTCAACGCGGATTTCGACGGCGATCAGATGGCCGTCCACATCCCTCTGTCGCCGGAAGCGCAGATTGAGGCCGCCACGCTCATGCTGGCGTCGAACAACATCCTCTCCCCCGCCCATGGCGGACCCATCACCGTTCCCACACAGGACATGGTGCTCGGCTGCTATTACCTGACGAAACACCGTCCGGGCGCAAAGGGCGAAGGCCGTACTTTCGCTTCCACCGACGACGTTCTCATCGCTCTTGAAATGGGCGAAGTCGAAACCCTGACCCCGATCAAACTGCGCTACACGGGCAAAGTGATCGATCTCAACAAGGCGTTCGACAACCAGAACATACTCCACACCGAGCCGATCGAGTTTGTGAAGCAGTACATGGATACGACGGTGGGCCGCGTGATCCTGAACGACCACCTTCCCGAAGAGATGCCGTTCATCAACGGTCTTCTTAAAAAGAAGGGGCTCGCCCAGCTCGTACAGTATTGCTATCTGCGTTTCGGTCTGCAGGTCACCGTCGGCATGCTCGACGAGATCAAGAACCTCGGCTTCCTCTACGCCACTCGCGCCGGCATCTCGATCGGCGTCGACGACATGGTCGTTCCGGGGGAGAAAAAGGAACTCGTCGCCAGCGCCGAAAAAGAAGTGGTGGCTGTCGAAAGCCAGTATCAGGACGGTGCCATCACTCACGGGGAGCGCTACAACAAGATCATCGAAATCTGGTCGCGCGTGACCGAAAAGGTTTCCGATGAGATGTTCAGCGCCATGGAAGAGGACGACCGCACCGGCCGGTACCTCAACCCGATTTACATCATGGCCGATTCCGGCGCGCGCGGTTCTAAACAGCAGATCCGCCAGCTTTCCGGTATGCGCGGCCTGATGGCCAAACCCTCGGGCGAAATCATCGAGCAGCCGATCATCGCGAACTTCCGCGAAGGTCTGAACGTGCTTGAGTACTTCATCTCGACGCACGGCGCGCGCAAGGGTTTGGCCGATACGGCGCTGAAGACGGCCGATTCCGGCTATCTG
>JALYHT010000012.1 GCA_030776225.1 Acidobacteriota bacterium
GGTCTGGGCCTGGTGCGCCGAAGACGTGAACCCGGAAACTGGCCCGCTGCCCGGGTGCGACCGGCTGGTGGCGGGTAAAGCGGCGCGAAAATTCCCGCGAGACATGCGCAGGCTCTGGTCTGCGCTTGCCATAGTGGCGTGGACCGGAAAGCCCGGCCCAGTGGCATTCAAGTTACTTCCCCTGATGTATCCTCCATTTCGCGCGGTGGTGTTCAACGAAGCGGGCGGATTCTTTGCTCCGGGCCCGGCGCTTGTGGCAGGTCACCTGCGCCGCCGCATGCGCGACAGCCTGGCTGCGAAGCTGCAGTTGGTTTCCGAATGGAGCGCCGCGGCGGCGCAATTGACCATTTCAAAACTTTGGGACGCCGCTCAGTGGTTCTTCTGGTGTATGTTTCACGCCGGCCTTGGGATCTGGCGCGCAGGAGAGCGCTTAGTGAACGTACTTCACTGGATTGTTCAGTTGCTCTTCGCGCTGCTGGCCTTTTTGGCCACGCCGACCGCGCCGCTTTCGCGTCTGGCGGTACAACGGGCGCAGGCAAAGACCTGGAGGCAGAAGGGTCACGAGCAAAAAAAACGTGTGCAAAAAACAGAGGGCCGGCGCGTTGAGCCATCCGGGCGCGCGTCAACCCCTGCGATTGAGATAACCATTCCGGGCCGAGGCTGGCCGCGCCGCGCCGTGTTCGCCGCGGCCGCTGAAACCGATGCCGAGTTCATTGTGTTTCGCAGGCCCGGCGAACAGGCCAGCGTCGCGCCGCTGATTGCGTTGGCCCGCCAGACGAACGCCTTCGCGGTTGCCAGACAGTCCGCATATTCGGCATGGCGAGATTGCGCCATCCGGAAACATCCCTTTCGCCGTCTGCAACCCGGCGAGGTCTCCGAAGTGTTCGCGCCGCATTCGTCTCTGATCGTGGTGCGCCGGTCCGCGCTGCTGCGGTTCGGAGTCCCTCGCGCGCTCACTTATGGTGGAGCGCTGGCGATGATCTTCTGGAAGACATCTGCCGTCGGGCTGCGAAGCTATGTGGTGGGCCATGACGGTCCCATAACGGATGAACCCGCCATGGCGCTTGAGGATGCCGAACTCGCACTGCGCCTCACGCTTCCGTCCAGCCTCTCGAAGTTTTGCCCCCAGAGGGCGGCGAGGTCTCGCGGCAACGTCGCATGGTCGCCATCCCGCGTGCGCGGTTCTCGCGGCAAAAAGCCGCGCGTGCTGATCGTATCTCCCTACCTTCCGTTTCCGCTCTCTCATGGAGGAGCCGTGCGGATCTACAACCTTTGCCGGTCGCTCGCGGATCGAGTCGATTTCGTCCTCGCCTCTTTCCACGAAGCCGATGAACGTGTATGTTACGACGAGTTGCACGAAGTCTTTCGCGAGGTCTTCGTGGTGGATGTGGACCGAAAATTCCCCGCCATCGATGTCCCGAGGCAGGTGGCCGAGTACCGGAGCGCCGCCATGGCCGATCTGATTCGCGGCTTGTGTTCCGACCGAAAAGTCGATCTGGTGCAGCTCGAATATACCCAAATGGCCGAGTACCGCGAACATACCGGGGGTGTTCCCGTGATTCTCGTCGAACACGACATCACGTTTACGTTGTACAGCCAGCTCGCCGAATTCAACGGCCAAACGGAAACACGGGAAGAGGCGCGCCGCTGGCGTGGATTCGAACGCGCGGCGCTGCAGTGCTCCAACGCAGTGTGGGCCGTATCTCAGGATGAACGCGCCATTGCGCTCGAACACGGCGCCCCTCGCGCACGCACCCGCGTCATACCGAACGGCGTCGATATCCGCCGATTCAAACCCGAAGCGAAACCAGCCGGTCCCCCTGTGGTCCTGTTTGTCGGATCTTTCCGGCATCTGCCCAATCTGCTCGCGTTCGAAGCGCTGCGTACATTGGTCATGCCGGAAGTATGGCGCCAGTGCCCGGAGGCCATTCTTCACGTGATCGCCGGCCCGGGGCACGAAACCGCGGCGCAAACAGCGGCCAGAACCTCTCTCCTCGTCTCGCACAGCAACGTTGTAGTCGAAGGATTTGTATCCGATGTTCGCCCGGCGTACCGCTCGGCCGATGTTGTAGCCGTACCCCTGCCACTTTCAGCGGGGACCAACATCAAACTGCTCGAAGCCATGGCATGCGGACGCGCCATCGTGAGTACCGCTTCGGGGTGCCGCGGCCTCGGGCTCACCAGCGGAGTCGAGCTGATTGTCGCGGAACTCGACGATACCTTTGCGTCGGGAGTCGTCACGTTGCTGCGCGACATCAATCTCCGTACGCGAATGGCCGCTGAAGCCCGCCGCACGGCGGAAAGGCGCTTCGGCTGGGAGGCCATCGCGCAGGAGGCGCTCAAATCTTATGCCGAGCTGATGCCTGTCCAGCGTCCGCTCGAAGCCCCACAGGCTGTACTTTCCAGGTCGCGCTGACGGGGTTGCTAGCCCAGCAGACTCAAGGCAGCCTGGAGTTCATTCTGCGTATGTTCGTCGCCTGTCGCGCCGGTCATCTCAATACCGCGGCGATAAAGTCCCTTCGCCTCATCGATCCGGCCCAGCTTCTCCAGCGTCTGACCGCCGTGAAAATAAGCGGCCGCGTAATTCGGATTGTGCTCGATCAGCTGCATGAAATGATCTATCGCCGTGGCCAGGTCGCCCGACTTTACATGCTCCATGGCCAGGCCGTAACGGCTGAAGCCGTCCGCCGGATTGCGCGCTACCATCGACTGCAGGATTTCAAGACGGTTGGTTCCCATTTGCACTTGCTACTATAGCGTCGAAGAATACTTACCAATGGCCTGTCCGTTTTTTCTTCCGGCGTCATCGCTGGCCGGGTTCACCGATCTCTATAGCGGTGATTGCGCGCAGGCCGCCGGGTTATCGATAAACCGGGAAATGCTCCGCACCTGCTGCAACAACGGGTATGCGCGGGAAGTCTGCGCGCACGCCGCGGCGTCGGATGCGGATGCATTCCGCTTTTTCATCCGGGCACGCCGTGAAGGCGCGGTCGATGTGTCCTGGTCGAGCGAGCGCAACCATCATCCTGTCGCTGTCGGAAACCTCTCGGTAGCGCCCGATGCAACGGCTGCGACGCCGCTCGAACGGCAGGCCCATGCTTTCGCCGCCGCCTACCTCCGGCAGATGGGCGGGGGCAACTGATGTCTTCTTTCATGGAAGGCAGACGCGTCTGCGACTCCGCTTCAGAATACTCGGAACTCGCTCTTCCTAATGATGCCAACGGTCTTGGGAATCTGCTGGGGGGCAAGATCATGCATTTGGTGGATCTGGCGGGAGCCATCGCGGCCATGAAGCACTGCCGCCGCCCCGTGGTGACCGCGTCTGTCGACCACATGGATTTCATTCACCCGGTTAAACTTGGGGAACTCGTGCGGCTTCGATCGAGCGTGAACCGCGCCTTCCGCACGTCTATGGAAGTGGGCGTAAAAGTCTGGGTGGAAGACTTGCTGAACGGCGTGCAGCAGCATGTCTCATCGGCGTTTCTGACGTTCGTTGCCGTAGATGTGGCTGGCAAAGGCGTCGCGGTGCCGCCCATTATTCCCGAAACTGAAGACGAAAAGCGGCGTTACGATGCCGCCGGCGCGCGCCGCGAATACCGCCTTTCCCAGCGTCGCGGACAGCCTGCGCGTTAAGCGTCCTCGTCCTTGAACATGTATTTGATGTTGCTCTTGTAGAGCAGAAGATTCGGCTCGCCGTCGCGATTCAGTTTGAGGCAGGAGCGGTCATACCACTCGATCACGCCCTTCAGCACTTCGCCGTCTTTCAACGTGATCGCCATGGGCGTCTTCGACTGCATCTGCTTGACGTAGTAGAAATTTTCCGCGTTGGTTTGATCCGGCGGAGTCTGGCGCTTCTGGGCCGCGGCGCCCGATTTACGGGGGGCGTCGCTTTTTTCTTTGAACTCATTGAATGAAGGGCGGATCAGTTTCCGGTTGCCGGACTCCACAAAGGTTCCTTTCTGCGCTGGCGAAACGCTTTTGCCGACAAAAATTCCGAGGATTTTTCAAGCCAAACAGGAATCGACCAGCTGTTCCATCATTGATAACACACCGGTTCCGGCGGATCAATTGCGCCACAAGTTACATTGCCCGGTTCGCCCGGAGAAAGCGCACCAGCGGCTTGAGCCTTGTCGAGAGCCGCTCTTCCTCACGACATTGACACTCCCATATTTCAAACACACGCCAACCCTCCGCCCGCAGCGCCGCGCGGTTCCGTTTATCGCGCTCCACATTAGACCGCCGCTTTTCGGCCCAGAATGTCGCGTTTGTCACAGGCGCCGGTTTGCCGTACTTGCAGCGATGCATGTGCCAGAAGCAGCCGTGTACAAAAAGTATGGCGCGCGCGCCTGGAAACACGAGGTCGGGTTTGCCCGGCATTCCCTTGCCGTGGAGCCGGTAACGGAATCCCATGGAGTGAAGCAGCTTTCTGACGCGCATCTCGGGAGCCGTGTGAGCGCCCTTTATGCGCGACATGTTGTAGCTGCGCTGCGCGGAAGTGTGGACATCGGTCATACGGCGGATGGCACAATGTCATTATCCAATTCGTGAAAATGCCACATGCCGGCTTCACTTTTATCGATCTGTTCGCCGGGATCGGCGGCATGCGTCTGGGTTTCGAAGCCGCCGGGGGCACATGCGTCTTCACCAGCGAATGGGACGATTACAGCAGAAAATCCTACCTCGCGAACTTCCCACGCGACCTGCACCCGATGGCCGGCGATATCACCAAAGTGGATGTGGCCGAAGTGCCGGAGCATGACGTGCTGCTGGCCGGTTTTCCGTGCCAGCCTTTCAGCATTGCGGGAGTGTCCAAGAAGAACGCTCTGGGCCGGCCGCACGGTTTCGCCTGCAGGACGCAGGGCACGCTTTTCTTCGATGTGGCGCGGATTCTCGAAGCCAGGAGGCCTCGCGCGTTTCTTCTCGAAAACGTCAAGAACCTGCTTTCGCATGACGGCAAACGCACGTTCGCCGTCATCCGCTCCACTCTTGAAGAACTCGGCTACCAGGTGGAAGCGCGCGTGATCAACGGCAAACATTTTGTGCCGCAGAATCGCGAACGCATCCTGATCGCGGGTTTTCGCGAGCCGGTTGGGTTCGAGTGGGATGCGGCTCCGCTGCCCGATGCGGCCAGTGCTCCCAAACTGCGTAACATCCTCCACGCGGAAAATGGCAAAGAAGACGATCCGGACGAAGGCCGTTACATAGATGCGAAGGGTAAGGTTCACCCGAAGTATGTGCTCACCGATAAGCTCTGGAATTATCTGCAGGCATACGCGATCAAACATCGGGCGAAAGGCAACGGCTTCGGCTGCAGCGTGGTTGGAAGAGACGATATCGCGCGCACTTTATCGGCGCGGTATCACAAAGACGGCTCTGAGATTCTGATTGACCGGGGTCCCGGGAAAAACCCGCGGCGCCTCACGCCCCGCGAGTGCGCCCGGCTCATGGGATACCCGGACAGCTTCCGGATTGAGGTGTCGGACACCCGCGCTTACAAACAGTTCGGCAACTCCGTGGTGGTGCCGCTGATTAGCCACGTCGCCGGTCTGGTAATGCGTTCCGTTCAGTGCGTCAGGCTTTAAAGGGCGGCGTCGACTTTCGCCTGCGCGCGCATCAACTCGTCGAGCGCAGCGGGATTGACCTTGCTCAGCTGTGCACGGGCCTCTTCGCGGTTGATCTCTTCCCGGCGCTCGGCGAAATCGGCCAGAATGCGGACCCGGTCGGGCTGCACCTCGACAAAGCCGCCATACACCGCGAGCACTTTCTCCGCTCCGCCCGTGGGCTTATACGTGAGCACGCCGCCCGGCATCAGCTCGGAAAGCAACGAAGCGTGGCCGGGCAGCACTCCCATATACCCGTTGAGCGCGGGGATCTGCACTTCGTCGACCTGTTCCTCGACGAGCACGCGCTCCGGACTTACCAACTGCAGCAACATTACTGGTTGCCCATCTGCCGGGCTTTTTCGATCACGTCTTCGATGGTGCCCTGCATGTAAAAAGCCTGCTCAGGCAGATCGTCGTGCTTGCCTTCGACGATCTCTTTGAAGCCTTTGATCGTGTCGGAAAGTTTGATGTATTTGCCGGGGAAACCGGTGAACTGCTCGGCCACGTGGAACGGCTGCGACAGGAACTTCTGGATCTTACGGGCGCGCGCCACCAGCTGCTTATCGTCGTCGGACAGTTCATCAACACCCAGGATGGCGATGATGTCCTGCAGGTCTTTATAACGCTGCAGCACGCCTTTTACCGTCTGGGCGGTGTTGTAGTGGTCTTCGCCGATGATCAGAGGATCGAGAATACGCGATGTGGAAGCCAGCGGATCGACCGCCGGATAGATGCCCATTTCCGCGATGGAACGCGAAAGGTTGGTCGTGGCATCAAGGTGCGCGAACGCAGTCGCCGGGGCCGGATCGGTGTAGTCGTCGGCGGGCACGTAGATCGCCTGAACGGAGGTAATCGAACCCTTTTTGGTGGATGTAATCCGCTCCTGCAGCTCACCCATTTCGGAAGCCAGATTGGGCTGGTAGCCGACGGCGCTCGGCATGCGGCCCAGCAGCGCCGAGACTTCGGAACCGGCCTGGGTGAAGCGGAAAATGTTGTCGATGAAGAGGAGCACGTCCTGCCCTTCTTCGTCGCGGAAGTACTCGGCGACAGTGAGACCCGTCAGGCCGACGCGCAGACGCGCCCCGGGCGGCTCCGTCATCTGACCGTAGATGAGGGCCACTTTGGATTTGGTGTAGTCCTTCGGATCGATAACCCCGGACTCCTGCATTTCCATCCAGAGATCATTCCCTTCGCGGGTACGCTCGCCCACGCCGGCGAATACAGAGACGCCGCCGTGCTTCATGGCGATGTTGTTGATGAGCTCCTGAATGATGACCGTCTTGCCGACACCGGCGCCGCCGAACAAACCGATCTTGCCGCCGCGGAGGTAGGGTTCCAGCAGGTCGACGACTTTGATGCCGGTCTCGAACATTTCGAGACGGGTGGACTGTTCTTCAAATGAAGGCGCCTGGCGGTGAATCGGGTAACGCTTTTCGGTGCTGACCGGGCCCATTTCATCCACTGGCTCGCCGAGCACGTTGAGCACGCGGCCGAGGGTCTGCTTGCCGACAGGCACGCTGATGGGGCCGCCGAGGCTGATGGCCTTCATGCCGCGGACCATGCCCTCGGTCGCCTGCATGGCAATGGTGCGGATGCGGCCTTCGCCAATGTGCTGCTGGGTCTCGCAGACTACGTCGATGGGGTCGGGCACATCGAAGCCTTCGCTGATAATGCGGATGGCTGTGTGAACTTCCGGAATCTGCCCTTCGGGAAACTGGCAGTCGACGGCAGGTCCTGAGATCTGCACCACGTGGCCAATAACGTCTGTTGCTGTTGCCATAGATATTCCTTTTTATTCCGCGCGCGCTATTCTGACGCCGCCGCCGCGCCGCTGACCACTTCGATAATTTCTTTCGTGATGGCCGCCTGACGGATGCGGTTCATATTCAGCGTCAGGGTGTCGATCACGTCTCGTGCGTTTGAAGATGCCTTGTCCATTGCTGTCATGCGCGCGGCCTGATAGGATGCCACAGTTTCGAGAAGAGAGCGGAAAACCGCAACCTCGACGTACCGGGGCATCAACCGGTCCAGCATATCGACAGGAGATTGTTCGTAGATATAGTCTTTGACTTCCCGATTTTCCGAAGTCAGGCTGACCGGCAGGAGCTGCATCACCGCGAGCTTCTGCGACATGACGCTTTTGAACTCGTTGTTGACGACGTACACCGCGTCCGTCTCGCCGTCTTTATAACGCCGAATGACCTCGCGCGAGATCGCCGCCGCATCCTGATAGGTGGGCCGGGCCGCCACGTTCACGTGTTCGGAAAGAATGCTGGCGCCGCGCCTCCGGTAAAAATCCCGTCCTTTGCGGCCGACCAGAGTGAGCGTAATTTCAGCGCCGCGGAAATCCTCGAAGAACTTCTGCGATGCCTTCAGAAGGCTGGAGTTGAAAGCGCCCGCGAGACCGGTATCGCTCGAAAAGAAGATCAGATCGATGCGCTTGACTTCGCGCACCCGCAGCCAGGGGGTTTCCGACGCCCGCTCGTCCGATTGCGCGGCGACGGCCAGATCGGCCAGCATTTCGCGCATCAGATTCGCGTATGGACGCGCGGCGATCACGCGCTCCTGCGCGCGGCGCAGCTTCGCCGCCGAGACCATTTTCATGGCCTTGGTAATTTGCTCCGTATTCTTGACGGAGCGGATGCGCCGCCGCAGGTCTATCAGGCTCGGCATTGACTAGGCTACGGCCCCTGCGACCGCCGGCTTTTTCTGGCCCATGCGCCCTTTGACTTCTTTGATGGCGGCGGTGAGATCGGTCTTCAACTGGTCGTCGATGGTCTTCTTCTCGCGGATAGCGGCCAGAATATCGGCGCGCGAGTTATCGAGGTAGCGATACAGTTCGTTTTCGAAGGCACGGCATTGTTCGACTTCAAGATCGTCCAGCAGACCATTCGTACCGGCGAAGATAATGGCAACCTGCTTTTCCACCGGCAGCGGCTGATACTGCGGCTGCTTCAGAATTTCGACCAGGCGCTTACCGCGATTCAACTGGGCCTGGGAAGCTTTATCGAGGTCCGACCCGAATTGCGCGAAGGCAGCGAGGTTGCGATATTGCGCAAGATCCAGACGAAGCGCGCCGGCGACCTGCCGCATCGCTTTGATCTGGGCCGCGCCGCCGACGCGGCTCACCGAAAGCCCGACGTTCACGGCGGGCCGGATGTTTGAGTTGAAGAGATCGGCTTCGAGATAAATCTGACCGTCGGTGATCGAGATCACGTTGGTCGGAATGTACGCGGAAACGTCGCCAGCCTGGGTTTCGATGAACGGCAAAGCGGTGAGCGAACCGCCGCCTTTCTTATCGCTGAGTTTGGCCGCGCGCTCGAGGAGACGGCTGTGGAGGTAGAACACGTCGCCCGGGTAGGCTTCGCGGCCTGGCGGACGGCGCAGGAGGAGCGAAATCTCGCGGTACGCCGCGGCGTGCTTCGAAAGATCGTCGTACACGCAGAGCGCGTGGCGGCCGTTATCGCGGAAGAACTCGCCAATGGCGCAGCCGGAATAGGGCGCCAGATACTGCATCGGAGCCGGATCGGAAGCGCTGGCCGAAACCACAATGGTGTACGCCATCGCGCCATGGTCTTCCAGAGTCTTGACGACCTGTGCCACGGTGGAACGCTTCTGGCCGATGGCAACGTAGATACAGATTACGTCCCCGCCCTTTTGATTGATGATGGTATCGAGCGCGATGGCGGTTTTGCCGGTCTGACGGTCGCCGATGATCAGCTCGCGCTGGCCGCGGCCGACCGGGATCATACCGTCAATCGCTTTGATACCTGTCTGAAGCGGCTGTTTGACCGATTGGCGATCGATGACGCCGGGCGCAATACGTTCAATGGGATTCGTTCGCTCGGCGTTAATGGGACCCTTGCCGTCGATCGGACGACCGAGCGCATCGACCACGCGGCCGATGAGCGCATCGCCCACGGGGACCGACATGATGGAGCCGGTGCGGCGAACTTCCTCGCCTTCCTTAATGTGCTGGTATTCGCCCAGCAGCACCGCGCCCACCTGGTCTTCTTCCAGGTTCATGGCGATTCCGGAAACTCCGTGGCTGAACTGAATCAGCTCACCCGCCATTACCTTGTCCAAACCGTGGATGCGAGCGATACCGTCGCCGACCGACATAATCGTGCCGACTTCACTCACGTCAATGGCACGCTCGTAATTCTCGATTTCGTGCCGCAGAATACTTGTAATCTCGTCTGCCCGTATTTGAGCCATAAAATTCCGTTTTCCTACTGAGCCATCGCGAGGTGCCTGCGCATCTCGGCCAATTGCCCGCGTACCGAGCCGTCGTAAACTTTCGAACCGATTTTCGCCGTCACGCCGCCGATCAGATCCGGTTCGATGGCGAAGCGCAATTTTACCGGAGCGCCGGCCAGCTTGCTCAGCTGTTCCGACAGATTGTTCTGTTCCGCCAACTTCAACTCCGAGGCCGATTTCACTTCCGCCCGAACAAAGCCCAGCCGCTCGTCGAGAAGCAATTCGAACGCATCCACCATCTGCGCCAGACCGGCCGCGCGCCGGTGGTCGCTCAGCACCAGCACGAAATTCATCACCACGCGCGACATACCCAGTTTGCCCGCGATGTTCTTAATGATCGCGCGCTTGCGGGTCACCGGAATGGCCGGCGAGGCGAGGACGCTGCGAAGATCGCCCGAACTTTGCACGGTGGCATCGAAGGCCCGCAACTGTTCTATGGCCTGGGCGGCCTTCACATCGGAAGACGGCGAAAGGACCACATCCGCAAGGGCGTTCGCGTAGCGATTGACGACTGCTGAAGAAATCATGGGGCGTTTACTCTGCGTTCACGGCCACGCGCTGGCGTATGGAATTTCTCACGGCGCCATTACGGGGCAGATCCGTCAGAAATCCTTCTAAGAGAGCCGCCTGAATTTCCGGCGACATGCGCGCGCGGACCTTTACTTCGGCCAGTTCGATTGCCACTTTCGCGGCTGCGCGCTGCACTTCAAGGCGCGCCATCTTGCCCGCGGATTCAATTTCGAGCTCGGCCTGCGCCCGGATACGCGCGATCTCGGCCTGGGCTTCGCGGCGAATGCGGTCGGCTTCGCGCTCGCGCTCTTCTTTAGCGGCCGATCGTATGACGAAAACTTCCTGATCGAGGTTCGCGAGTTGCTTCTGAACCAGCGCGGCACGGGCATCAGCCTCAGCCTTTGCCTTTTCGCCGGAGGCAAGCCCGCTTTTGATCTCCGAAGATCGGGTCGAGAGGGCCGGACCGCCGTGTTTGGCAACCAGCCAGCCGATCAGGCCCGCAATAATAAAAAAGTTCAGCACCTGCCACAGGAGCATGCTCGGCTTTTCAGCCCCGCCACCACCCTCAGCCGCCAACAATGGAAGCGTGGACAAAACAAACCCAATTCCGAGGCGGCGCCAGGTAAAGAAACTGTGCATTTTAAGCGGCCCTCGGGCTAAGAATTGTATCGGCAATCCGATTGGCGAGCGAATCCGCCTGAGCTTCGAGGCCTTCGCGCGCGATATCCGCTTCTTCCGCGATCACGAGTTTGACAGCGGCCAGGCGTGCTTCGGCTTCCGTGCGCACGGCCTGTGCCAGTTCCGCCTGCTCGGTATGGAGTTTATGCAGAAAAGCGGATTGCTCGGCGTAGATTTCGTTGCGCGCTTTGTTCAGCGCGGCCTGGTATTCGGCAATTTTCGCGTCGGCATTGTGCAGGCTTGCCTCGGCGGACTGGCGCGCGCCTTCGGTCAGGCGGAAGCGCTCGTCCAGTACTTTTTCGAGCGGGTTCAGGTAGAGATATTTGACGAAAATCGCGAGGATGAGAATCAAAAAAAACGTAGGCAGGCCGTTCAACACAATCCCGCCTAAATCATGCAGAGTTTTATCCATTTTATTAAAGGAAACGGAGAACTGCGAACTGCTGGTAATTCCTAACCTAACATAGAGGTTTTTACCGATCAAACGACCGGCACACTTCTGGTCCAATCCGGACCGATGGCCCTTTGAAGCCACTATACACCAGCCGGGAAATTTCGCAGCGCGCCAAAGACCCCGCCAAACGAAGCCAAGGCAGTTCTAAGTGCAACTTTTTCAGATAGTTGTATGGAATATTCCACTGCAGATTTTACCAGACGGCCCGCGGATAATGTGCCCGGATCTTTTCGTCTTCGGTGATCAGGGCGGAATAGTTATTGGCTTTGGCGTGCGAAACGATGAGCAGGTCGAAGGGGTCGCGGGTCCAGTTCTCGAAGAGAGCCGTTTCGGCCAGATCGGGGAAGGCGTGCTTACACACCTGCACCCCCAACTGGGTGCGGAGCTGTTTTGCGATATCCAGCGGACCGCGGATGATTCTTTTGATCTGCTGGAGAAAGTTGAGCTCGATGAGAACGGTCGGGGAGATCAGAAGATCGTTATCGTTTATCGCGTCGAGCGCGGGGCGGCTCAGTTTGGCGACCTTGTTTTCGCAGAGCCATACAACGACATGGGTGTCGAGATAGGCGCTACTCAAACTTAGACCAGTCGTCCATCCACTCGGATTCCATTTCGGCCAGCAGTTCCTTGCCTGCGGCCTGGAGATCAACGCCGGGCGCGAGCACGGGCTGTGCGACAAGGTTATCGAGCTTCGACTGTTTCTGTTCTGGTATCACTTTGAAAACCACTCCACGGTAGACAAACCCCACAGAATCGCCTTTCAGCGCCTGATCGGCCATCTGGAAAAGCTCTTTGCGGAATTGCGTGATGGTGGAAGCCTGCATGGGTTCAGTTTAGGCAGGAGTGTACGTAAAAGTCAATGTGGAATGTACCTTGCGTACATGCGGTCGGGCCGTGCCACACACTTCGGCCATTCTCAGGTGCCGAGCAGGGCTTTAGCGATGACGAAAAGCATTCCCAGGAGGGCGACGGGCAGCACAATAACGCCCAAAACCATTCCCAATACCGAATACGAGTTCGCGGCATGAAATGAGAGCATGTCAAAACTCCTTTGCTGTGTATCTGAGCATGTAGATAACCGCGGACGGGAGTATGCGGGGGAACGAGTGCGGTTCGAGTATTCACATGCCGGCTCCGTTTCAGGGTCGCGCGTTTGTCGTCTGCGCAGACGGCGCGTGCCTGAGCATACTGCGCAGTTCTTCTCTTTTCAACCCCAGCAGCGAATAAGCTGCCACCGCTGCGCCCGCAATGGTAAAGACATTGATCAGGAACGTCTCGATTCGAAGGCCCAAAACTGCCGGCGCGGGCAGGCCGATGATGCACGCTGCCCCGAGCCACGCCGGAAAGACCGCGAACTGAACGGCCGCCGCCACGCCGATCAGATAACGCCGGCCAGCGTCGTCCGCAGTCGAGAGGCCGGCGGCTGCGCCTATGATCGCTGAGATGGCAAAGCTTGGCAGTGGTCCTCTGAAATTATGAAATGCGATGGGGCCGCCTGCCAGCAGGGCTACCACCAGACCCCCTGAGAACGCCAGCACCGCGCTGGTGAGAAGCGCGAGACCTCCTTTACGAACCAGCCCGCCATCGCCGCACCATGTCCCAAACCCAAGGGCGAGAACCTGTGAAAGAAATGGCAGAAAGAGCGCAGCCACCACGATCGCGATCGCGTCATTGTGGATCACTCCGTCGGCCAGCAGGATCGCTCCGCCGGTCGCGCGCGCCACATAGCCGGGCGTCACGTGACTCATCTGCCAAAGGTCTTCGATTACATCCGGAGCCGGCTCCATCATCGGCTGCGTGATTTCTTCGAGCGAGTGATTGCCGATAATGGCGCGCAGTTCCCGCGAGCTTACGGAACATTCTTCGATATTGAAAACCGCAGACGACAGCAGCGAATCTATAAATACTTTTGCCTGCGGAGTGGATACTTCCACGCTGACCACATGTTTGCGACACTCTGCGCCATGCACGAAAATTTCGCAGACGCTGACGTTTGGAATGCCTGCGGCGATGGCGATCTGCGCGATGGGGAGGCTAAGTTCGACCGGCGCCGTGACTCTGACTTCATGCATTGGGTCCCTCTTCCGAACGCAATTGTAATAAAGTTCCGGGGGCAGGGGAGGCCAGTGGTTTTTACGCTTGCTTTTTCACCTTTTCTTCGCCTACGATAGCTTCAAATGGCTATCACCCGCAGGCAGAAGGAAGTCCTCGACTTCATTGCGGCTTATCAGGTCGAGAACGGCTACAGCCCCAGTTACGAAGAGATCGCTCGCGGTCTCAACCTCGCTTCAATTGCGACCGTCCATAAACACATCTCAGCGTTGGACAAAAAGAACTACCTGAACCGCAGCCACAATCAGAGCCGGTCCATTGATGTCGCGCCGCGATACCTGCAGGAACAGCGCAGAAATCGTCTCGAGGCGTCGCTTGAGGTGCCGATGCTTGGAAGTATCGCGGCCGGGCAGCCTGTGGAGCAATACGAGGAGCGCACCACGGTCAGCTTCGCCGATTTTGTGGGGCACAAAGATACGTACGCGCTGCGCGTGCGCGGCAATTCGATGGTGGAAGACCATATCTGCGAAGGCGACATGATCCTGGTCGAGAACACGGTGGACGCCCGCGACGGCGATATCGTGGTGGCTCTTGTGAAGGGCGCCGAGACAACGCTGAAGCGATATTATCGGGAACCTGGCAATGTGGTTCGGCTGCAGCCGGCCAATTCAGCGATGAGTCCGATTCGCATCCCCGCTCAGGACGTGCAGATACAGGGACGCCTGCTGGCCGTCCTGCGCAAATATTAGATTCTCGTTTGAACGAGAATGCCCGGCGATCAGAGCCTGGCGGCGATCCTTTGACGATATTCCTTTTCGGCCCGAACCCAGTCTTCCAGCGGAGAGCCTGCCTGGCGGCCGCGCGCTTCCCAATAGCCGTAAGCGAGTTGCTCAATTACTTCCTGCGGGCTTTCGTTTGATACGGCTGCGCTCGCCACGGCCTGGGTCGCTACCGCTTCGTCAGGTACAACTTTGCTGCTACTGTGCTGGGCGGCTTTCACCCGGGGGGCTCTTGAACTTGCGGCGCGCGGTGAAGCAGCGGGAACCGCGGTTTCTTTAACGATTGTGGATTTTTTTGCCATGAAACTTACTCCTCATTGTAAGCCGCGGATATTACAATTTATCAAAAAAACGTTTTATTTAATCTATCGGAAAAACACATGGCGCAGCCTTGAGCAGGCGAATTCCCGATAGACTATAAGTCGAGCCAGACTTGCCTCTTTTTTATCGCCGCGCGCTTCCATTAACGATCGCCGCCCAACTGCTTTGCTGCGCCCTGTCCCAGGCGAGCGTGGTCCAGGCGGATGTAGACGGAATCATAAGTCCGGTCACGTCGCACATCGTCGCTTCCGCAATCGCGCAGGCGAACCGGGAGCATGCCGACGCTGTTCTTATCCGCCTGAGCACTCCCGGCGGTCTTATGGATGCGACGCGCGATATCGTCCAGCAGATTTTCAGCAGTCCGGTTCCCGTGATCGTGTGGACCGGTCCTTCGGGCGCGCGTGCCGCTTCGGCCGGCTTCTTTCTGCTGGAGGCGGGAGATGTCGCCGCGATGGCGCCCGGCACCAACACAGGCGCCTCACACCCCGTTCTCCCGAGCGGAGCGACGATGGACGCGGTGATGAAGGCGAAGGTCGAGAACGACGCGGCCGCGCTGATGCGAACCATTACAATGCATCGCGGGCGCAACGGGGACGCAGCGGAAAGAGCCGTTCGCGAAAGCGTTTCTTACACCGAAACGGAAGCGCTCGACAGGCGCCTGACAGATCTCGTCGCGTCAGACTCCGCGTCGCTGCTCCGCCAGCTTGAAGGCCGCGCTGTTACGCGCTTCGACGGACGCCGGCAGATTCTCCACTTCACAAGCACCGCGAGTAACCTTTACATCCTGTCTTTCCGCGAGCGTCTGTTAAACGCCATCGCCGATCCGAACATAGCGCTGTTGATGCTCGTAATTGGAGCGGTGGGGATCTATCTGGAGTGCTCTTCCCCGGGTCTGGTTGCCCCCGGAGTGGTGGGGGCAATTCTGGTTCTGCTCGCATTGACGGCGCTTTCCATGTTTCCCATAGACTGGCTGGGGGCGGCGCTGATGATTCTCGGCCTTGCGTTCTTCGTGCTGGAAGCCAAATTCGCGACGCACGGAGTTCTTACAGCGGGCGGCGCAATCGCGCTGGCGTCTGGGGCCGTCATGCTCATCGATACAAACGTCGCGGAGCTGCGGGTCCGATGGACCACCGCAATCGGCCTCGCGGCGCCCTTCGCCCTGATTACCAGCTTTCTCCTGTCGATAGCGGTGCGGGCGCGTCGCAATAAAGTCGTGACCGGGGCGGAAGGTATGCCTGGCCTGACGGGTATTGCGGCAGGGAAACTCAATCCGGGCGGCACAGTCCTGGTTCGCGGGGAATATTGGAATGCCTGCGCTTCGGAGCGCGTGACCCCGAACCAGCCGGTCCGCGTTACAGGAATCGACGGCTTGACCCTTCGGGTAGAACCCGAACGCGCGGAACACGCGCAGCATTCAAAGGAGGCCTGATGGCCGGTATACCGCTTCTGTTTTTGCTGATTGTTATCGCGTTCTACCTGATCTCCTCGATTAAGATCCTGGCGGAGTACGAGCGGGGCGTGATCTTCCGGCTGGGACGCCTGCTGCCTGAGGCCAAAGGCCCGGGTCTCATTCTGGTGTTCGCGCCGCTCGACCGTATAGTGCGCATCTCTCTGCGCGTAGACACCATCGAAGTGCCTCCGCAGGACGTGATCACGCGCGATAACGTGACGGTCAAAGTGAACGCGGTGATTTATTTCCGCGTGGTGGAACCGCGGCTCGCAGTTACCGAAGTCGCCAATTTTCTCTACGCGAGTTCGCAATTGGCGCAGACCACGCTGCGCAGCGTGCTCGGAGAAGTGGAGCTTGACGATCTTCTGAGCAAGCGCGATGAGCTGAACGTGCGCCTGCAGTCGATCCTCGACGAGCATACGTCGCCGTGGGGCGTCAAAATCACCTTGGTTTCCGTCAAGCAGGTGGACCTTCCGGAGCAGATGATTCGCGCTATTGGCCGTCAGGCTGAGGCCGAACGCGAGAAGCGTGCCAAAATTATCCATGCGGACGGAGAATACACCGCTTCCGAAAAACTGGCCATGGCAGCCGAAGTGATTCAGAGGCAGCCGGCGGCAATTCAGCTCCGGTATCTGCAGACGCTGGTTGAGATTGGGACGGAGAAGAATACGACGATCGTCTTTCCTCTGCCGATCGATATTCTCAACGCCGTGAGTCATGTGATCGGAAATGCAGACAGGCGAACCGAAACGGATGAGGCGGGAAGATTGAAATCATGACCCAGACGGACGGCGAAAAGGAACTTGTCTTAGGCAACAAACAACTCATCAGTCTTTTTTTTGTGGCGGTCGCCCTCTGCGGGGTCTTTTTTGCGGTGGGCTACATGATTGGGCGGAATACTTCGAAAAGTTCAACAGCGGCCACGGAGATTCCGTCGCCCCCACCTGTTGTCGCGGCAGCGCCTGCGCAGGAATCGGAACCGCCGCGCGAAACCACCGCTCCTGAAGTTTCTCCTTCGCCTGTGAACGCAACGCCAGCGGCTTCTTCTCCTCTTCCGGCCACATCTCTATCGGCCACCGCTCCGCCCGCCGCAGCGCAAGCCCCGGCAAAGGCGAATACGGCGCCTCCTGCCCAAACCCACCCCGTCAGTGAAACCCCGGTCGCTCCCATCCCCGGTGCGACGTATCTTCAGGTAACGGCTCTGAGGCGGTCGGACGCGGACAGTCTCGTCCGAACCCTGCGGGAGCAGAACTTCCCGGCGTTACTGGCCGACAGTTCCAAGCCGGATCTTTTTCGTGTTTTGGTTGGCCCCTTCCGCCAGACGGCCGATGTGGCGGAAGCCAAGGCCCGTCTGAAATCTCTGGGATTCGCCAACGCTTTCGTGCAGAAGTAGCTTCCGGCGTTTTCACGGCGCCGACGCACACGCGCACTAATTGAGCCGAATGTCAGGGACGAGGCCGAACAGGCTCCAGGCCTCGACGAACCGGCACAGGGGGCGCGGGTTTTCGCCCACATTTCAGATTCCAGTAGGCCCATGAACGCCCATCGAAAACACCGGCGGGGGCATTATCCAATGTTTCCCGAAAGTCGTTTGGACCTACCACGTCAACCAGCGCCTGCAAGTCTTCCGCCGTTCCATACGTCATGACGTGCGCGAGAAAATGCACCGGGTCGGACAGAGCTTCGGAGGGCGGCCTGAACCAGACCACGCGCTCAGCCACGGCCAGCAATTCGGGGGGTTCAGGCAACGGCGTCACAACGTCATTCCATTTTCGCCGCGGCGCTTCGCGTAAGGCGTCAGCGTCGGCAAGTCATCAAAAAACTCAGTGCCTTGAGCGTGATCAACGGGTTGAATGGGCGGCCGTAGACGACCATACCCGCCGCAAGTACCGTGGGCAAATCAATCCCTTGCTGCAAGAGAGCATCAATATCCAGGTAGTCTTTGACCTCTGCCCGTTTCTGTACGACCGCCGCCCTGGTTCCCGCGATGTCGAGCAGCGAGGCGATATGCAGGGGCATATCGCGCACTTGTTCAGGCGTTCCACCGTAAAGCGTGAACGTGTCCGGTGTTGCTCCAGGCTCCGGCCAAAGGGCGCGTTGCGGGGCGGGCAAAGTGTCCAGATTTGGGATGAATGCCATTGGCATATCCATAGCGCAATTTTCCTGTAAAGCCAACCCTAACCCGAAATCGTTTCTGTTTCGCAAAGAATTGCCACTTGCCAGGAGGGCTTGCGATATTGAACCAACTGCTCAGATTTTGGCGTTGCGGTTGGCGAATCGCGCCCCGAGGGCTCCCCCGGCGGCACAGATTCCGACAACCATGGCGAAAAGCATGGCGAGCGCGAGACCCGTTGCAAGCACCAATGCCGGAGTGTTATTGAGAACCTGCGAGGCGTCCGGGTTCTGTTTCAGCACTTCCTGAAAAACCCCGTTTCCACTGGATGCGAGCGTCGCGCCGATCACCACCACGAGGCTGATAAAGGCGAGCACGCCCGTGATGGAGCCCAGTCTGGCTCCCGCCTGTACGCTCAATGAGAGACCGGTGCGGCGGCGGTAAAGCAACACTGCGCCCGTCCCGGCGACCAGCCACCAGACGGGCGAAAACATGTTCACGAAAGGAATCACGGTGGTCAGCATGATTCCGAGCGACATCAGAAATGCCACGCGCAGCGCGACCGGGTTGCTGAAGCCGACTGGCAGATGGCCCGGCCGGGGGATCGGTGCAACCAGAGGCGCGGCCAGGGGCATTTCTTGCTGCGCGATTACGAAGTCAAATGCCGGTCGTCCGCACATGTGGCAGAAGCGCGCGTTCTCCGCAAGCTGTGTGCCGCAGGTGCAATAGTCGGGTTTGAGTTCTTCGGACGTATCTTCAGTTTAACCCTGACCCAAAATTCGTCGGGTTCGCATAGCTTTGAACGTTTATCTGCCCGGCAGCCGGAAGTGGCGCTTCGATGACGGAGTTTCTGCCGAATCGCCCTGACCAGCGAGCGCGCGTCCGATGGCCTCCAGAGCCACGGGCGACATCACTCTGTAGCCTTTCGAATTCGGGTGCAGCCCGTCGTCCGAAAGGTCGGCCTGCAACTGTCCCGCGGTATCCACCATGGCTGAATAGTAATCCAGATAAACATAGCCCTGGCTTTGGCACAGACTGCGCAGCCAGGTGTCGATGGCCTGTATCGTTGCCGGCGGCCGGTTTGGCGTCACCGCGTAAGCAGGGTCCACGTCTTTGTGATAATCGCTCACAGGCGTAATAGACGCGAATACCGGCCTGATGCCGCGCGCCTTGGCCAGTTCGCCCATCGTGGCCAGATTTTCTTCGATCTGCGCCACTGAAATTCCCGCCGCAATATCGTTGGCGCCGCCCAGCACGACGACGGCCTTGGGGTTCAGCGCCTCCACGTCCTGCCGGAATCTGGCCAGCATCTGCAGCGTGGTCTGCCCTCCGATACCCCGGTTGATGAAGTCGCGCCCGGTGAAATACTCATTCAGCCGCCAGAAATCCGTAATCGAATCACCCATAAAAACCACACGCGGCAGCCTGCCAGGGGGCGGCAGCTTCGTATTCGCTTCGGCGTAGCGCTTCAGATTGTTCGGGTCGGAATCTTTCTTCCGCTCCGCCTGATTCTGCGTCTGCAGGATGGCTTCAAAATGCAGTTGCAGCCGCTGCAGGCTTTCGCGCAGCTCGGCATACTGCAGATCGGCCGCGACGGGGAAAGGATGCGGCCGCGGCATGGAACTGGCCAGAGCCAGGTAAGCGCGCACCTCGTTCATGAACTGGTAGGTGAGAGCCGGGTTGAGCGGCTTGGCCTGCATCGCCGTGAAGGTCGCTTCCCCGCTCCGCTTTACCGGCTCACTGGCCTGGGTGAGCCCCGGCGTGGCCACCGCGGTCGATTCCATGAGTTGCAGCATGCGCGTGGTCAGGGCAGCCGCGTCTTTTCCGCTGAGGCCTGTCTCGCTGAGAGGCGCCTGAATTACCGCCCCGGGGATTCCGGGCGCATTCTGTGCAGGCGACACAACCGCCAACAACGTCAGAAGCGCCAGTGCCCTCATAGCTTGTCTTCTTTTTGCAGTTTGAACGTGATGGTTCCGATCGTGAACTGCAGATGGACCTGCAGCTGTACGGGAAGGCGCGCGCTATCGTCGGTCAGCCAGACGTGCAGATGGCCGGAACGCTTGTACAGCACATTGTCGAAAAGGAAAATTTCGTAGCGGATGGTCTTACGCGCCCCGAGCGCGGTCTGTAGTTCCTCGCGACGTTGAGATTCCACCCTGACCTGCACGGACTTCTTTCCGTCGCTGAGCGGAATCTGCGCCGTCTTTCCCGGTTCGAGGCGAAGAGAGCGCAATACCATCAGCCCGCCAAGCACATCATGCACGCACGGAGGGATTTCCACCTCACGCATCATGGTGGTGTTCTTATTCAGATCTTTTTCGAGGGAAATCGCTTTACGGGCCTGGGCGTCGTAAGTAACCCGCGTTTCCCTGTTCCGGCTGCCTTCATGCGCCGTCAGAATGGAATTGCGGGCGCAGAGATTCTGGCCAAGGGAGGCGGTGTAATCGTCATTCACATGGAACAGGCGCGAAACCAGGCCGGCCGATTCCAGATGCAGCCAAACTTCGCTGGTCGTCGCCTGTGCGCGCGGCAGGGAGAGGAACCTGAATTTCGCGGTACCCGCCGGAATCAGCCTCCACTCCACCTGGTAGTTGAGAGTCTCGTGGCCGGAAGCGGCGTCTCCGGGCAATGGGGGCGCGCTTCCGGCGGGCTCCTGGCCCGTCAGGTAAGGCGCCGCGGCAAGTACCGTGGTTAGAATGGCGGCGCGCCATCGCAATCCGGTCATGACGCCGTAAGTTTCTCACATAGGCACTTCCGCGGGCAGTCAAACACCGCGCCGGTTCCCGTACAAATCGACGTGAAGCCGCGGACTGAACCTGAATCCATACTGCTTACAAAGCTCAGCCAGCCATATCCCGCGCTCCCGCAGCACGTCCGCCGATACGCCTTCCGGCATCAGGATTACCGTCTCCGGATTCGCCGCAACGCGCGCGATCACCTCGCGCGCCTCATCTACGTCACGCTCGCACGCAATCACAAATTTCAGCTGACAGGCGTACCCGGCGATCAGCCGCTTCAGGGTATCCGGCTGGATCCGGAGCTTCTCATGGTGTTCCGCAAAGACTCCCTCAGGAGTCGAATTCGAAAGCTTGGGGCTGATGCTCATCAGGTCGCAGGCCGCTTCAGCGAACACTGTGCCGGCGGTCTCGATCGTGATGTGCATCCCGCGCTCGCGCAGGCGTTGCGACAATTCCACGATTCCAGTCGCCAACATGGGTTCGCCGCCGGTCAACACCACATGCCGGGCAGAGGGAAAGGCTGCGACCCGCCGCTCGATCTCATCGACCGGGAGCTCTTCACCTTCCGGATGCCATGAGGTATAGGGCGTATCGCACCATGCGCACCGCAGATTGCACCCGGTGGTGCGCACGAATACCGAAGGCACGCCCACAAGGCTGCCCTCGCCCTGGACAGAATAGAAGATTTCCGCTATGCGCATGCGGGGTCCGGGATTCCAGCCTCGCGAAAACCTTTGGCGCGCAGGAGGCACGAATCGCAGGAACCGCAGGGCCGGCCTGCGCTGTCGGGGTCGTAGCAACTCCGCGTTAATTCAAAAGGAACGCGCAACTCGCGCCCGAGGCGCACGATTTCGGACTTTGAAAGATCGATCAAAGGCGTCCGAACGCGGACCCGGGTGCGGCCTTCGATGCCTGCCTTCGTGGCGAGGTTGCACATCTCTTCAAATGCATGAATGAACTCCGGACGGCAGTCGGGATAGCCGGAGTAGTCGAGCGCATTCACGCCAATGTAGATGTCGTTTGCCTCCAGCACTTCAGCCCACGCCAGTGCAAATGAGAGAAAAATCGTATTGCGCGCGGGTACGTAAGTGACCGGTATTTCGCTGTTCATCGCCGCTTCGTCGCGCCCCTTCGGAACTGCGATATCGTCGGTAAGAGCGGAGTGGCCGAACACGCGCAGATCGATTTTCGCCACACGGTGGCCCGCAGCGCCAAGCGCCCTGGCCACGGCGCTCGCCGCGGTGAGTTCAACCTTGTGGCGCTGCCCGTAGTCGAAGGAGAGCGCGTAGCATTCCAGCCCTTCCCGGCGCGCGTACGCCAGACAGGTGGCCGAATCGAGGCCCCCGCTCAATAAGCAGACCGCTTTCATTCTTTGTTCAGAGTATAGAGTCCGCCGAGGTATCAACGTAAGGTCTGGCCGGCGGGGCTCCCTTCGGCGACCGGGGCATGCTTATCCGCGGAAACGCTGCCCGCTTTCCGATAACCCGAATAAACCAGTTCCTCGTTGATGACTTTGTTGTGGACGAGCATGACATGCGCCGCGCCGCAAATGGTAATGCGCCGGGGCATCCAGAGATTATCTTCCACCCGGGTCTGCTCGACCGTAAATTTCGTCCCGGGCTGCACGCGCGCCAGAATCCAGCCAATGCTGATTGTGTCGGATACATGCGCTTCCGCCCGGGCCCATTGCAGATCTTCTTTATCGATCCACAACTTTCCTTCGATATGTGCGAGCAGCGCGCCATGGGGCGTGGAAGGCACGAACCCCGCGCGCGGCGTCATGGTGATGACCCATGCGGGCCGGCTCTCGACAGCCTCCTCGCCCACCAGCCTGAAGTCGTAAGCCTCCGGAATGTCCTTCACGAACGAACGCTGTCCCTCGTACTTCCGGATTCTTTCCGCCCGCTCCTGCGGCGACTCTTTTTCGCGCGTCCGCAAGGCGTGCTCATACTTCTTGTCTTCTTTGCGCTGGTCCCCGGGACTTAAAGAATGTCCATTCTTACTCACCAGCCGTTCGTAAGGGGTTCCCTCGAGAGGAATGATTTCCGATACCTCGACTACCTTAGTGCCGTCGGCTTCGGTTACGTCTTTCTGGGTATACGTCCAGGCATCCCGAGACGCCCGCCAGTCCCGCTGGTAGTTTTCAATCGATTGACGAACGATCTCTTTAGGACTTACCTGTCCGTAAGCCGCCGTGCTCAAAAGCGTTGAGATCAGTAGTATCCGCGTCACATGGAAGGTGACGCACGAGAACTGCCAATCCCCCGCAGTTTATGTACGATTCAGTCCACACAGGGCGGCGAATTTTGAGCCCGCGCGGTGAATGGTTTCGTTCCGCTCGGGGCCCGTCGAGATACAGCCGACTTCCACGCCGGATTGCCGTTCGAGAAAATTCAGATAATCCTGCGCGGCCTGGGGCAGATGCTCCCATCGGGAAACTCCCTTAGTGGAACTCTTCCAGCCTTTCAGGTGTTCATACACAGGCTTGGCCTTCGCCAGATCGCGCCAGGTAGCGGGAATATCGCCGACTGTGGCGCCGTCGATCTTATAAGCCACACAGACAGGAATCTCATCGAGCTCATCGAGCACGTCAAGTTTCGTCACCACCATGCTGTCGAAGCCGTTGATACTCGATGTGTAACGGATCAGCGGGACATCGAACCACCCACACCGCCGGGGCCGCCCGGTAACGGAACCGAACTCGTTGCCTCTGTTGCGAATGAGATCGCCGGCTGCATCCAGCGCCTCGGAAGTGAATGGACCCCCGCCCACGCGGGTCGTGTACGCTTTTGAAATTCCAATCACCGCGTCGATTTTGGTGGGGGGTACGCCCGCGCCCGTGCAGGCTCCACCCGCCGAAGCGCTCGAAGAGGTGACAAAAGGAAACGTGCCGTGGTCGAGGTCCAGCATCGTACCCTGTGCGCCTTCGAAGAGAATATTGCGGCCCGCCGCCATCGCACCGGAGAGGAGGCGCACGGTATCGCAAACCATAGGCCGGATCTTCTCCGCCGCTTCGGTATATTGCGCCAGCGCCTGTTTCACATCGAGAGTGTCGTCAATCCCGAAAGCCCGCGCCCGTGTGCGGTGGTCTTCCATCAGTGCGGCCATAGCGCCCGTGAAATAATCGCGATCGATCAGATCGGCTATGCGAATGCCACGGCGGGCGGCTTTATCCTCATAACAGGGGCCGATGCCGCGCGAGGTGGTTCCGATAGCTACGCGGCCGGGAGTCGCCTCAGTGATTTTCTCGAGCATCCGGTGCGTAGGCAGCAGGACCTGTGCGCGGTTGCTGATGCGCAATTGATTTCCTACATCCACGCCGGCGGCGACCAACTGACCGATCTCTTCGAGCAGCGCCAGCGGATCGATCACCAGCCCGTTGCCGATGACGGCAATTTTGCCGGGATGCAGAATTCCACTGGGCACCAGACGAAGGACGAACTTGCGATCCCCGATCAGGATGGTGTGGCCCGCATTGTGGCCGCCCTGATAGCGGACGATATAGTCGAATCCGTCCGCCAGCAGATCGACAAGCTTGCCCTTGCCTTCGTCGCCCCATTGAGCGCCGAGAATGATAATATTGCTCATCTTTTTCTGAAATCAGACCCTGAATTCGGGGCTGCCTGTTCGCTTATATGCCGCGTGTCGGCCAAACGGGCTATTGTAACGCACTGTGTTACGCTGGCCTCTTATGCAGCTTTCAGGCGTATTTCTGCAACTGGGAGAGGAGCGCCTGCCGTTATTGTTGCGCGGGGTTTCGATCGGTAAATTGAAGACCTATCAGCTTTACGAGCGCTTCAAAACCCGCACGCACCTCGCGAAGGTCAACACGGAAAATCTGAGGAAGGCGTCGCCACGCTTCTGGTCTCGTCTTAATGACCAGGATGAGGAATTCGCGACCGATCTTTCCCAGGCGATTCTCATCTCACACATGGATATGGTCGCGGCGGTGCTGAACTTCATCGGCGTGCCCAACGAGGAAGGCTTCTTCGCCAAAGATCCCGACCCGAAGCAACACCTCACCGAAGGCTGGCAGACGCGCGCCTGGGAGCGCTTTAAAGACGAATACCCGCAGCCGCTTCTGCTCTTCTACATCAACCATCTCGACTGGGAATTAGGCGGCGCGCAGCAGGCCTGGCTACCCGCCGCGGCGTGATGCAGCAACTTGTCGAAAGCGCGCGGGCGCGCATAGAATCCGCCTCCACGGCCGAAGAACTGGAAGCAGTGCGCGTTGAAATTCTGGGGCGCAAAGGCCTTCTGGCGCAGTTCGGCAAAGACATGGGCAAGCTCTCGCCGGACGAGCGCGCCGCCCGCGGAAAATTCATCAACGGCGCCAAACAATCGCTTGAAGACGCTTTCCTCTCCCGCAAATCGGCCTTCGACAACGCCTCTATGTCGAAGCGCCTCGATGCCGAGTGGCTGGATCTCACGGTTCCCTCCTCCGGCGTGAAGCCCGGCAGCCTGCATCCCATTACGCAGATCCAGTGGGAGATTGAAGATCTGTTTCGCTCGCTCGGGTTCAGCGTGCTCGATGGCCCGGAGGTTGAAACCGAATACCACAATTTCGATGCGCTGAATATCCCGGCGGACCACCCGGCGCGGGACATGCAGGATACGTTCTGGCTGAGTCTGCCGGGACAAACCGGCGGCCATCTGCTGCGTACCCACACATCGCCCGTGCAGGTGCGCGGCATGGAGAAACTTGGGCTGCCGCTCCGCATGATCGCTCCGGGGCGCGTTTTCCGCAATGAGAGCGTGGATGCTTCTCACGAGCACACCTTTTACCAGCTTGAAGGCATGATGATCGATCGAAATGTGTCGGTCGGCAATCTGATCCACTTCATGAAAACGCTGCTGACCGCGATTTTCAAACGCGATGTCACCGTGCGTCTGCGGCCGGGCTTCTTTCCGTTCGTCGAGCCGGGTTTTGAACTCGACATCCGCTGCCTTATCTGCGGCGGAGAGGGTTGTGCGGTGTGCAAGCAGAGCGGCTGGGTGGAGTTGCTGCCATGCGGTCTGGTAAATCCGCATGTGCTGCGAATGAGCGGCATCGATCCCGCCGAGTGGAACGGCTTCGCCTTCGGTCTGGGGCTGACGCGCCTCGTGATGATGAGATATGCGATTGACGATATTCGCTGGCTCCAGAGCGGCGATCTGCGCTTTCTCAATCAGTTTCAGAACGCAAAATGAAATTTTCTTACAGCTGGATTCGGTCCCTCGTGGATGGTCTCGATATGCCCGCGGAGGCACTCGAAAAGCTGATCACCATGAAGACGGCGGAGTGCGAAGGCGTCGAGACATCCGGCGCGCTTCTCGAAGGCGCTGTTGCGGCAACAGTCGAAACCGTCGAACCGATTGAAGGCAGCCACAACGTTAAAGCGGTGATCGATGCGGGGCGTTACGGCCATAAGACCGTGGTGTGCGGCGCGCCGAACTGCCGCGCGGGCCTGCGCACCGTATACGTGCCTCTCGGTAAAAAGGTTGTCTCCGGAATCGAAAGCGATGGCATGCTCGCCAGCGCCGCTGAACTCGGGATCAACCGCGACAATGCCGGCATCGTCGAACTGCGGGGCGCGCAGGAACTTCCGTTTCCGGACAAAGTCATCGATATCGACAACAAGAGCATTACCCACCGTCCGGATCTGTGGGGACACCACGGGATGGCGCGCGAAGTCGCAGCGATCACCGGGAAGACGCTGCGGGACCCTGTATCGCTGGATTCGTTGCCCCCGGCGGCCGGCGGATCGCCCATCGCGGTCAAAAGCGAAGACCAGAATCTTTGTCCCCGCTTCAGCGCGCTCGTCTTCGAAAACGTTACCGTGCAGCCTTCGCCATTGTGGCTGCAGGCGCGGCTCACCGCTGTCGGGCTGAATCCCATTAACAACATCGTCGACCTGACGAATTTCCTGATGGCTGAGCTGGCCCAGCCGACCCACGCTTATGACAGGGCGAAGCTTGCAGGAGAAACGCTCACGGCCCGGCCCGCACGCGAGGCCGAACGGATTGTGGCGCTTAACGATGAAGAATACGTTTTAACGCCATCGAACCTCGTGATCGCGGATGCAGCGGGGCCGGTGGGCATCGCCGGGGTGATCGGCGGCCGAGACACCGCCATATCGTCTTCGACCACGTCGATCGTTCTTGAGGCCGCGAACTTCAATGCGTCCAGCGTGCGCAAAACTTCCGCATCGCTCAAATTGCGCACGGATGCGTCCATGCGATTCGAGAAGGCGCAGGACCCGCATAACACCGTTCGGGCGCTGGCCCGTGCAATCGACCTGTTGCCGATGCTGTCGCCCGGCGCCCGGCTGGTGGGCGGCCTGGCCGATTCCTGCGCGAAGCTTAGCGACCCTGCGCCCATCCCGCTCAACCTCGATTGGCTGGCGCGCAAGCTGGGGCGCGTACTCGATGCCGCTGAAGTCCGCCGCATTCTGGAAAGCCTTCAGTTCAGGGTTGACGAAAAATTCATGGTGACGGCGCCATCGTGGCGCGCGACCAAAGATGTCGCGATGCCCGAGGACCTGGTTGAAGAAGTAGGCCGCATGATTGGTTACGACTCGATTGAACGGCAGCCGCCACTCGTGCCCTGCGCGCCTTCGTTCGACCCTCCGGCACGGGAGTTTCTGCGCCGCCTCAAGCGGCTGTTGAGCGCTCGCGGCTTTACGGAAGTCTCGAACTATTCGTTCATCAGCGAGCAGGAGGCTCTCCGCTTCGGACTGGAAATCGAGACGCACGTTCGCGTGCTCAATCCCATCGCGGCGGGGCAGGAACTGCTGCGGACGTCGCTGCTGCCTGGCATTCATCGCAACATCGTCGAGAACGCCAAACATTTCGACGAGTTCCGCATCTTTGAAATCGGCCATGAAATTCATGCTGTCGACGGCAAGCCCGTGGAAAATCCGCATCTGATGGCGGCTGTTTTCTCGCGGGATGACGGGGCCGCCGCGCTGCTGGAACTGAAACGCGCGGCTGAATCCCTGGCGCCCGCTGTTCACGTCGGCGAGGCCGTTCCGCGCATCGGGGAACATCCGGCGCGCTGCGTGACCTTGTGTTCAAACGGCCGCGAGTTCGGCAGAATGAGCGAAATGCACCCCACGCTTACGGAGAATGGCAGGGCGGCGGTGCTGGATATCGACCTTGAAGTTCTGGAAGAGTTAAACGCGGCGCCCGCCAGCTACAAACCCGTGCGCAAGTTCCCCACCAGCGACTTTGACCTCTCGATCATCGCGGGCGCCCGCGAAAGGGCGGGAACGCTGGAAGCGGAGATTCGGCGGTTTGCCGGCGGGCTGGCGGAAACCGTCGAATACGTTCGCGAGTACCAGGGCGAGCGCGTGCCCCCCGGGCGAAAGAGCGTGTCTTTTCGCATCGTCGCGGGCGCCCCGGATCATACGCTGCAACCCGACGAGATTACCGATCTGCGAAACCGCATCATCGCCGGGCTGACGGGCCTCGGCTACGAACTCCGGGTCTGACAATTCAGTCGTAAAGGAAGGGGTGCGCGGCACGCATATCCGCCGCCACGGCGCGCGCGGTTTCAATCCGGACCAGTTCGCCTTTGCCGATGCCGGGGCACCAACCCCCTGCCTCGCGCCAGTTACTTTTGCTGCCGACAAGCCCGGGCCAGAACGGAAATGTCGCGCACTGGAATGGTTTCGCGACGTGAACGGAACAGCCGCCGTCTTTCAGGAATTCGCACTGCGCATGGCGCGGCACGCGCAGCCGCCGCAACTGCCGCGTTCGGTAAACGTAGCGCTTTTCGAAGTCCGGCGCAGTCATCCCCAGATGGGCCGCCAGCCGGGAAATATCCTCTTCGGTCAGATAGACGAAGCCCTGCTGTTCACAGCATTTGGTGCAGCCGGTCTGGCATTCGAAACGCATAGTCCCGGTGAGTTCTTTAACTGATCACTCTTGCCACGCTTTTGCAAACGTCAACCGTCTCGCGAGCCACATCGCCCCACGACCGTTTCGAGGCCGTGGCGATTGCAGTTTCGTCCCAGACCCGACCCAGCGCCTCGCTTAAACCCCGCGCCAGATCTTCCGCGTTGTGCGGCTGAACTAAAATACCGTTCGACCCGTTCACCAGTTCCGGTATGCCGCCCACTTCGGTCGCAACCACTGCCCGGCCGCAGGCCAGAGACTCCACAATCGCGTTCGGACAACCCTCCGTATAGCTGGCAAGACACGTGATGTCAGCCGCCCCCATCCAATCCGCGATCTCGGCCGGAGCCGCCCTCGGGATGAACCGAATGAGGCCCGCCAGATCTTGCTGCGCCGCCCGCGCGTGAAGCTCTTCCCCGAGCGGCCCTTCGCCGATGCACGTGAGTTCTATCGCGGGCCATTGCCGCCGTACGATCGCCAGCGCGTCGAAGAGTTCCCGCAGCCCTTTCAGTGGCACCAGGCGGCCTACGAAAACGACTGCCTTCGCATCCGCCCTGACCCCCAAAGCCTCTCGCATGGCGGCGCGTTCCCGCGGATAAAAGATCGTTGTATCGCAGCCGTTCAGAATGGCGCGCGAAGCGCCGGGGCGGGCGCCGAATTCAATGGCGCGCTCCAGAAGCTCATGGCTCACGGCCAGCACAAAGTCGGCGCGGCGCAGCGCCGAGCGCACCAGCCTTCGCTGCACCGGGTCCGGCACGTACCGCACGTCCGACCCTATCGCGCACAGCACCACCGGCACGCCCAGGCGCTTCCCCACGCCCAGCGCGCCATAGCCATCCGGGTAAACTGTGTACGACAAAATGACATCGGGCGCGAAGTCTTTCACGGCGCGGTACACGGCTTTGCCGCCAAAATAACCGTTCATGGCGCGGCCTGCCACGGGGAACGTCCGAAAAGGAATATGCAGCGCGTCCACACCCGCGAGATCGTACCCACCCGCCGATGCGTGCCTGTACAGATGCCTGCGGGGTTGAAGAAAGCGCAACGGGGGGTATGCCGCGCGCGGACAAAATACGCGGATGTCCGCCAATTCTTTCAACGAGGGGATCTGCGCGAACAGCGGCGCTCCCGTATAGGGAGAAGGGGCGGATGGAAAAAAAGAGCTGATGATCGCGATTTTCAAAGCGCGCCGCCGCAGATTTTCATACTACAACGCGATTCCAGCGGACCATTCAATCCGTCCGCCGCGCAATCGCGACAATTGACGTCGGCTGCCACGGCAGCACAGGATCGATCCTCCGCCACAGCCAGACCATTCTGTCGAACAATCGAAGAGCCAGTCTTGACAGCGTTCGCGCCTTCATCAGCTGCCCGGTAAATCGCCAGGCGGGCATAGAGATCCGGTTAAAATTCAGGATTTCATCGACTGTGTAACCCGCGCCGGTGAGCACATCCCGCAGCGACTGCGCGGTGTACCGCCGGAAATGCCCGATCTCCCTGTCGATCGTGCCGTATGCCGCAGGATCGTTCGGTACCAGCAGAATCAGGCGGCCGCCGGGGCGCAGGACGCCACGTATCGCCAGCAGAGCACTGGCTTCGTTTTCGATATGTTCCAGCACATTGAGGCAGACAGCGGTATCCATTTCTCCGCCAGTCTCCGCCACCTCGCCGCCGAACTCCGCCGCGAATGCCGCGAAATCGGCCGCGCGGGTTACGTCCAGCTTTCGCACGCAGACAGCGGGCCGGTGCCGGAACATGTTCCCCAGGTGCTCGATGTGGTCATTGTCGATATCTGTCGCCACGTAAAGCTTCCGCCCCCGGGAAAGATGCCGGGTCATGTTCCCCATGCCGGCGCCGATCTCGACCGCGCTGCTCCCCATGTATGGCCGCAGCGTGTCCGCCATCCACTTGTTAAAACGCGGCGCATAGGAAAGCGCATCGAGCGTGGAGTGTCCCGCGTCCACATACAGGCGGCTGGTGAATCTTGCCCGCAGGATCACCCACAGCGCTTCACACGCATCCTTCGCGCCGATCTTTTTGCCTTCTTCATAAGTGCGGCCGTGGTAGCCGATCGGCGTTTCAAAAATTCGCGCTTTGCGGCGCGCGAACTTCACGGTGAGTTCCGGTTCGATCCCGAAACGGTCGCTCTCGATCGGTATGGTTTTCGCGAGCCCTGTACGGAACGCCTTGTAACAGGTTTCCATGTCCGTGAGGTTCAGGTCCGCCGCGATATTACAGAGGGTTGTCAGTATCCGGTTGGCGAGAGAATGCCAGAAGTAAAGCACGCGCCGCTCGCCCCCGGCCAGAAATCGCGAGCCGTAAACGACGTCCGCTTCGCCGCTCAGAAGAGGCGCCAGTAATTTCGGATATTCGCGCGGATCGTACTCCAGATCGGCATCCTGGATTACGCTGTAATGCCCGGTCGCCGCCGCCAGCGCGGTCCGTATCGCGGCGCCCTTGCCCCGGTTCTTATGCTGGCGGATCAGCCGTATTCGAAACTCCGGGCGCGCCGCCTGAAAGGCCTCGACCTCCGCGGCGGAATCGTCGGTTGAGCAATCGTCCACCACGATGATTTCCCGATCCAGCTCCCCCGGCAGCGGGACCGCCGCGACGCGCCGAAGGAGTTCCCGAATGAATTCTTCTTCGTTATAGAGAGGAATCAGGATCGACAGGGTTTGCCGGGGCATCAGGCTTTCAGACCCATCCCCGGGCCGCATAATAGGCGTACTTCGCCAGCCCTTCGGCCACGTCCGCGATGCAGCCGCCGCGGTCCGCCCAGCTGTTCCAGCGCTTGCGGACATCGGGGATCGGCGCCGGAACCGTCTGGAGTCCCGCCCGCAGGAAAGCCGCGTGGGCGCGCCGCATATGCACTTCGCTTGTCAGCAATACTTTCGTCCCACCCCAGTTACGCACAATGGGAACCGTGAGCAGCGCGTTTTCGCGCGTGGAGCGGCTGCGGTTTTCGAGTGTAATGCAGTTGCGCGGCACCCCCAACGCGACCAGAAAATCCGCCATTGCCTTCGCCACCGGCGCGCCCCGCGGGTCGCCCATCGGCCCGCCGCTGATGAGGATTTGTCTGAAGCCGCCGTTTCGAAAGGCCGACAGAGCATAGACGCAGCGCCAGTAGGATTGAATTCCCAGCGTGCCGTCGTGCTGCTGGTTCCCGCCCAGCACGATCAGCACATCGCCTTTCGCCTCCTGCCAGTCTCCCGTGAGCCACCCGGCCAGCGCGGGAACCGCGGGCGAAAAAAAAAGAAAAAGCCCGCACAGCACAGAGAGCGCCGCCGCCGATTTGAATTTTTCCCAGATTCGCAGGATCACATGTGCCTGGATAGAAGACGCTGCTTATTTTTCGTTTTTGTTGCCCGCGTTCGGCGCCGCATCCACTTTTACCGCGATCATGTTGAAGCGGGCATCGCGCGCCGTATCCACCGTGACCTTTTCCCCGGCATGGAAATCGGCGGCTTTCGCGGGCTTCCCGTCACGCACGAATTTTGTCGCGCCCGTGATGAACATCCGCATCGAGTTGCCCTCTTCGGTTTCAACCATCAGGTGCGTTTTGTCCGCCGATTTGAAGACGCCATCGAAAGTGGCCACCGCATCCGTGTTCGCGTTCTGCGCGGTTCCGCCCTGCTGAACCCGGCCTCTCTGACTCGGAACCTGCTGGGACATCAGCAGCGCCAATACCACGCTCGCCATTGGATTCATTGGTATTATCTTAACCTTTCACTCTAAAGTCGATTGCCGGAATTACCGATAGATGTGTGTCATGGAATGTCCCAGGTGCAGATCGAAACTGCTGATGATTCGGCACAAGACCGGTTTTGAACGGGTACGCGTTCTGTTCACGGGTCTTCGCGAATACCGCTGCCGCGACTGCGATAAGCGTTTTCGCGCGCCGGACCGCCGTGCGGTCGATCGCGAGAAAGCAGCGCGCGGGGCTTCGCCGGCCGCGATCGCTCCCTAAACGATCGCCCATAAGAAAGCCAGGCGCCACTCAGATACCCTGAAACTGCATGAAGACCCTCCTGGTGATTCTGGGAACTCGCCCGGAAGCCATCAAGCTTGCCCCTCTGATTCTGCATCTTCGGACCCGCCCGGCCGAATTCCGAACCGTGGTCTGCGTCACAGCGCAACATCGCGGAATGCTGGATCAGGTCCTCGAAACTTTCCGTATTACCCCGGATTACGATCTCGACCTTATGCTGCCGGGCCAGACGCTGTTTCAGTCCACCTCTCGCGTCCTCGCCTGCCTCGAACCCGTATTCGAGGCCGTAAAACCGGATATCGCCATCGTCCAGGGCGATACCACCACAACTCTTTGCGGCGCGCTCGCGGCCTTTTACAAGAACGTGCCGGTCGCCCACATCGAAGCCGGACTTCGCAGCGGCGACATGCGCCAGCCTTTCCCGGAAGAAATGAACCGCGTCCTTGCCTCCCGCATCACTGCACTGCACTTCGCGGCCACGGAATGGGCGGCCGGCAACCTTCGTGCGGAAGGCGTCGCTCCCGCCTGTGTTTTCGTGACCGGCAACACAGGCATTGACGCCGTTCTGCACGTACGCGATGCGCTCGAAAGCGGCGCGCTCATTCCCTCAGCGCGGGTCACGCTGGACGCGGCGAAGCGTACCGTCCTCGTGACTGCCCACCGCCGCGAAAGCTTCGGCCCGGGCTTCGAGAGCATCTGCCGGGCGCTCGCCCGCCTTTCCGGGCGCGGCGACATCCAGATCGTTTATCCCGTGCACCCCAATCCCAACGTGCGGGGCTGCGTCGACCGCTTCCTGCGCGGACGCTCCGGCGTGATACTCATCGAGCCGCTGGATTACGTGTCTTTCGTCGATCTCATGAGCCGGGCGTATCTCCTCATCACGGATTCCGGCGGCATTCAGGAAGAGGGTCCTTCATTCGGAAAACCGATCCTCGTGCTGCGTGAAAAGACCGAGCGGCCGGAAGCCGTCACCGCCGGGACCGTGCATCTGGTGGGCACCGAGGAAGCGCTCATCGTCGAGGAAGCGCGCACGCTGCTGGATGACCCGGCCGCTTACCAGGCGATGGCCCGCTGTCACAATCCATACGGCGACGGCCAGGCTTCGCGGCGCATTGCCGATGCACTGGCGGCGTTCGCGTCAGCCTCCTGAGTCAGGTGTTACGGAATCAGGTCTGTATAAAACCGTTTCACGCGGGCGCTGATGCCACACAATACGTTGTAAGAGATAGTGCCTGCCGCGCGCGCGATCTGCTGCGCATCCAGACTCGCGTCGCCTTCGCGCCCCAGCAGGGTCGCTTCGTCGCCGGGACGGAGGTGTGGGGAGTGGGTGATATCGATCGTCGTGAGGTCCATCGACACGGTGCCTACGATGGGAGCGAAGCGACCACCGGCGATGACTTTGCCTTTATTTGAGAGCCTGTGTGGAACACCGTCCGCGTATCCGGCCGCGAGCACCGCGATGCGCATGGGCGCGGCCGCGGTGAAGGAGCCGCCGTAGCCCACCTTCGCGCCGGCGGGAATGTCCTTCACCTCCAGGATTCGCGCATGCCAGGAGAGCGCAGGCGCTACCTGAATACAAGGAGCCGGGGCGTGACCGCGGGCGGGCGAGACGTACCCGTAAATGGCATGTCCTGGCCTGACCAGCGACAGCGCCGCGTGCTCTGTATGAACGGGCTCTGCATGAACTACGCGGCGCGGGTATGCAATGGCGTTGGTGCCGGCGAAATGCGTCAAAGCGGGCCGTACGCCGAAGCCCGCCAGGGCTTGTTGCATAGCGCCGAACTCCCGAATCTGGTCTTCCGTCTGGGAGGAGGTGAAATCGGCGGGCGAGGCGAAATGCGAAAGCAGACCTTCCACCCGCGCGCTGCGCAGACCGGAGATGGTTTCGGCAATCTCGGCCGCGCCGCGCAGCGTGCCCATCCGGTGCATCCCGGTGTCTATCTTCAGGTGGACATCGATGGGGCGCCCTTCGTCGAAACGGCGCAGATCGTCCAAAGAATGCGCGACCGGAGTGAGGCGGAATTCGCGCAGGGCATCCTGTTCCCAGTTCATTACTCCGGCCATAACGAGCAGACGGCATTCAATGCCGGAGCGGCGCAGGGATACGCCTTCTTCAACGCAGCTGACGGCCAGCCATTCAGCGCCCTCGGCGGCCAGCACATGCGCCACTTCCACGGCGCCGTGGCCGTAGGCGTTGGCTTTGACTACTGCGATGATCCCGGTCGAAGGTCCGACGGCGTCTCTTACGGCGCGGTAGTTTGCGGCGATACGCGGGCGGGAGATTTCAACGTAGCAACGGGCATCCTGAGGCATAGGGGGGCGGCAACAGGCGGGCTCTATTTCCCGAGTTCAAGCAACAGGTTCTCATACTGGGTGGTCACCGCTTCCCAGTCGTAGCGTTCTTTGGCGCGCCGGGCGGCCCTGGCGCGCCAGCACTCGCGCTCGGCATCGTTCATGGCCAGCACTTCCCCGATGCGGGCCGTGAGGCCAGCCTCGTCCCGATAAGGCAGGCCCGCATCCCCGCAAACTTCGCTGTTCTCGGGAGTTTCGAGGTAGAGCACCAGATTGCCGCGTCCCATCGCTTCCACCAGGGCCGGGTGCGTGCCGCCCACTTCAGTCCCATGGATGTAAGCGAAGCACCACGAACCCAGTTCGCGGTAACCCGTTCCATAGACCCCGCCCGGCATCACGATACGGGGATCGCGCGTATCGCGCACGCGCTCTATATATTCCCGCGCGTGGGGCGCGTCGCCGACCAGGGCCAGCTTCATGGTTGTGGCTGTACGCTCGAATGACTGGCGCACTTCAAGCGCGCGATTTTCCGGCTCCAGACGACTCACATAAAGAAAGTACTGAAAAGGTTCCAGCTCCAGCCTGTCGAGAGCCGCCTGCGTCGCCACGCGCTCCGTATCGGCTCCGTACGGGATGAACAGAGAGTTCCGGTCGAAGCGTTCTTTGTAATACCGGCGTATCGCCTCCGCATCGGTTACGAAGCAATTGGGCAGAACGGTGGAAAGGTATTCGGAAACGAAATACCAGGCTCTGGCAAACGCGTTCCACTTGCGCCTCCTGCGTTCGATGCCATCCACGTTGAGCGCGACAGGGATGCCCGTCAGGCGCGGCAGAACGGTAAAGATCGCGTTGGCCGCATTGCAGTAGAGTGCGGCATCGACTCTGTGAAAAAGGAGATGCAGAGTCGAAACTAAAGTATGCGCGAGGGTGTTTAAGTATTTATTGTGAATTGTGGGCAGATAAATGAGCCGCACTCCGCGGTATGCCGGCTGCCCGTAGTTCTCGCGGCAGTAAACGGCGACATCGTGCCCGCGCGCGGCAAGGCGAACGGAAAGCTCTTCGGCGAACGTTTCAAAGCCGCCATAGTTTGCGGGAATGCCGCGCGTTCCCAGAATTGCGATGCGCACCGTGCGGATTCGCTAACGCCGCGTCGCTTTGGAGCGCGTGAGCGCAGCGGCGAACTTTCTGGGCGCGGGTTTGCTGACGGGGGTGAAGCTGAACCAGCTGGCCATGTAAGCGTCGTCCACGCGCTTTCGCCGCAGAATCTCACGACGCTTTGCCAGCACGCCTCGCCAGTTCCGGAGCAGAAAAGGGAATGCCTGCAGAGAGGAGCGCTCCCGCAGAAGACAGCAACTGATAACCACAATGTCGCGCGCGGTAATCGAAAAGAAGTTGCGCCTGTAGAGATCCCAGCCGATGTTCTTGATACGCAGCAGAAACCGGTTCTTCACCGAGTGCATGTTGATCTCGGGCGGCAGCGCGCGCCGGTTGCCGGGGAGCGCTTTGCGCACGTGATAGCCGCGCGCGTAAGGCGCGTAAAGACACTTCCAGCCCAGCAATTGCGCGCGCCAGGCCACATCCGCGTCTTCGCGGTACACGAAAAAATCGGAGTCGAAGAATTCCCCGTTGACCGCGATATCTTCCACCATTTCGCGCCGGTAGAGCGCGGCGGCGGCCGTCGCCCCGAACACGTATTCGTAGTTGCGGTAATGCCCGTTATCCACTTCCAGGCTGCCGCGATCGAGGTGGCGCAGATTGGGGGTAAAGTAAATGCCGGTCGAATCCACCAGTGGCTCTTCCGGGAAATCGAAGCCGGCCGTCATGGTCAGCAGTTTGCCGCAGACGGAGCCCACCTTCGGGTCGAGACTGCCGGCGGTCACCAGCGCTTCGATGAAACCCTGCAGCAGACAGACGTCGGGATTTAATGTCAGCACCCACTCAGAGGAAGAAAGCGCGATGGCCTGATTCTGGGCGGCGGCAAAGCCAATATTTTCCTCGTTATAGACAATCCGGCAGCGGTCTTCGAATGGCTCCAGAATGTCAACCGTGCCATCGGAGGAATTGTTGTCGATTACGATAATTTCTTTGAAAGGATACGACTGATCCAGAACAGATTCCAGGCACTTCTTGATGAAGCGCCCGCTGTTATATGTGACTATCGTGACTGCAACATAATCGCTGCGGGACATGTGCGCGCGGGCCGGCTCCACTTTTCAGATTCACGCTGCTATATCAAAGACAACACTTACCCGAAGGCGCCGCCGGTGAACGAAAAGCCCGGCTGAGGGCAACGCCTGCAATACGGCTGTAAACTGCCAAAGCTTTCAACCTGTAGCGCGGAAATCCTTTGACCGCACGAAACGCGGCACTCAATGCAACCGCTACACAGGTAGTTCTGAACGCAGCCGACTTGAAATGCTTGGCGGCATATTCAAGAAGACTACCATACCAGTAACGCTCCCGCGCCTCAAAGGCCAAACCGTCAATCGAGTGCGCTCCTTTGTGCCGGGCATTACCTTTGGGCTGGTAATAAGTCCTGAAACCTGCGGCTTTCAGACGCGCGCAGAAGTCGACATCTTCAAACCAGAGAGGGAAGAAACGCTCGTCCAACCCGCCGACATTCTCCCAGGCGGTGCGCGAAAACATCAGAAAAGCACCGGCTGGCTGGTCGACCGCTGACACCGACATGTGGTCCAGTCCCAAGCAACGGTAGTTCCAATTGACCGGGTTGCGGGGCCACAGGCGGTTTATGCCGAATACTTCGAAAATCAGGGCCGCGGGGGTGGGAAGGCTCCGCGCCATAAAACCGCGCTGCGGATGGCCACAGGCGTCGGTGAGCATACCGCCAACGGCGCCTGTGGCAGGGTCCTCGAACAGAGCGGCCATCGCGTCAAGCCCCGCGACCAGATGCGCATCGGGGTTGAGCGAAAGGATCAATGGAGCGCTTGACTCGCGGACGCCCCGATTCACAGCGGCGGCAAAACCGGCGTTCACCGGATTGGCAATCAGCCGAACATGGCGAGCTTCCACCTGTTCCCTCGTGTCATCCGATGAAGCGTTATCCACCACGGCGATTTCCGCTCCGGATGAGGCCAGGGCATCCAGGCACCCCCCGATTTCAGCGCCCGAATTGTAAGTGACAATGACTATCGCGACACGCTCCATGTGTCAATGCGCCGCGTTTCTCAACCGGGGATGGGTCAGCCGGAAATACCATCGCCAGTAAGGACCCCGCGCACGGTGGCGGATCTCACGTTCCGAGGCCATCAGAAAGTTCCGCAACGGCGCCGAAGGTGTTCCTTCGAGCCGGAACCCGCGCAGAGCTTCGCGTTTTCCCTGCAGCCACGCGCGCGCGGCCCCGTGCCGCCATGCCACTATCCCCCACAAAAGCTGGCCAGCCAGGATGGGCCAGAAACACGAACGGAAGAGTGCGCGGTCGTAATGCCGGGAGATCAGCAGGAGCTGGTTGCGCGAAATCAGGCGGACGACATTGGGGTGCCACCGGCCCAGCGTGGCGCTGCCGTGATGGTAGGCCACGGCTTCGGGAACGTACAGGCCCGACAGCCCGAGCCGCAGACAGCGCAGCCCGAGGTCCACGTCTTCGAGATAAGAACCGTAGCGTTCGTCGAAGCCGCCGAGTTGTTCGAGTACATCGCGCCGAAAGATGCAGGCGGTGCCGGGCACGATCGCGATGGGAGCGGGGGAACGCTCGATGCCCGCCCGCTCCCCTTTGCCGGCGCGCCACGCGCAGGCGGCGCGGCTCACCAGATCGTAGGTGCCGTCGACGGAACTGCGATCGGCGGCATCCAGAATGAGCCCGGTCGCGCAGGCCGCGTTGCCAATTGCGTCATGCAGGCGCTCCAGCCAGCGTGGGTCGAGTTCCACGTCACTGTTCAGGATGGCGACCCACTCGGTGGCGGCCGCTCGCCAACCCCGGTTCACGGCGCGCGCAAAGCCGGCGTTCTCGCCCATTTCAATGACCCGGCAGCCCCGGGCGCGCGCCAGGGCGGCGGCGCCATCGGTGGAAAGATTATCGATAACCACCACTTCAGCGAAGGAAAACGTCTGCCGGCCGATGGTATCGAGAAGGCGGTCGAGCAGTTCCCCCCGGTTGTGGACCGGAATCAGTGCCGTGAACACAGTAGACTATAAGTGTAATGAAACCCTTGCCGATATTGGCTCTTTTCGCAACTCTGGCATGTGGCCAGTACGCCGGTCCGCAGACCGTTTACATCCTGCCGATGGCCGCCGGCCTCGACCAGTATCTTGCCCAGGCCCTGACGCGCGGCCATATCCTGCAGGTTGTCGCCGATCCGAAGGCGGCTGAAGTCGTGATGACCGACAGTCTGGGGCAGGGTTTCGAGCAGAAGATGAAAGAGATTCTGCCGTCCGCGGATACAAAGAAATCGGACGACTTCTTTCACAATACCTTCCGCAGCACCAAAGCGCGAGGCACCATCTTTCTGGTGGACGCGAAATCGCGCCAGGTGTTGTGGTCGGACCATCAGAAGCCACCGAGCTCGAATTCGGATCGCAACCTGAATCGCGAAGCAGAACGGATTGCCAGGAAACTGGCCGCTCCCTCAAACCGGAAGTGACGCGCGACGGCGCAGGAGCGCAGCCGACAGCGCTTCGGCGAGTCCAATGGCGCCTATGCCGAGGGCCACGTGCAGTACTTCGACGGGCAAACGGTTCCCCGAGCCCATCCAGCGGGCCTGCATAACTCCGACATAGACCATCGCGACGGCCCACAGCAGGGCAGTCAGCGCCGCGGGAAGGCGGACCGCTTTGATCAGCGCTCCGGCCCCCAGCATGGCCAGCGATGCCGCCACTAACGATCCGAGTACCATGTGGATCTGCAGGGCCGGCGGGGCCACCCGCGACAACATGAGGCCCAGGATGAGAGCGGCGAGTCCGCCGACGCGGACAATCCATCGAAACAGTGGAATCATAATCTGATTTTTTCTCTTTTCTGTCGAATGAGCTGACGGTAACGATCGACCAGCCGGCCAGTATTCACTTTCATATCCCAATTGACTTCCACTTCGCCGCGGGCGCGGGCGGCCATGGCGCGCGCGAGTTCGCTGTTTTGGAGCAACCCGACCACTTTGGTGGCGAAGGCGGAGGGTTCGTCGGCCAGGGCGCAGAATTCTCCGTCAACGCGGGCCAGGCCTTCGGCCCCAATAGTAGTCGAGACCACCGGTATCCCCATCGAGAAGGCTTCGAGCAGCTTGACGCGCACCCCGGAGCCGCTGCGGATGGGACACACAAAGAGGGCGCAGGAGGAGAACAGGGGCTGGATGTCTTCGACGAAACCAAGCCAGTCGATGGCATTCGCGGGATCGGAGAAAGTGTGGCGCGGCGGGGGGTCGGAACCCACCACGAGCAAGCGCGCCTGCGGTATTTGTTCCACGATCAGCGGCAGCACGAAACGGGCAAACCATTCGAGCGCGACCTGATTCGGCGCGTGCCGGAAACTGCCGAGAAACAGCATTGTGTTGGGCTGGCGGGGGCCGCCGGGAAACGGATAGGCCTTTGTGTCAATGCCCGCGCGCATGCCGGCGCTGATACGCGGCGAGAGCCTCGGGAGAAAACTTTCAAGATAACGCTTGTTCTCCTCTGTGCAGACCTGGATGTGATCGCAGCGAGGCAGCAGGCTCAACTCGAATCGCAGGGCGCGCAGGTATTCGAAACGCGCTTTAAAACGGTCTATGAGGCTGGGATAAAAAGGCAGCGCGCGGCCGATCGACTGAAAGTAGACGTCGTGTTCGAAGAGAGCGCACGCGATTTTATCGAAAACGCGGGCATACTGGCCCAGTGCCGTATATTCGAGCTGGACGACGTCTATGCGCCGCAGCAGGATCTGGCGCTGGATCAGCCATTCGAACTCGGGCTTCTGAAATTCATGCACGGCATGGGGGGTGATGGATGCGATATGCGGGTCGCGGTCAGCCGTACGGACGTGGAACTCCACGCTCCTGCAGTATTTGAAAAGTTCCTCGTTGGCTTCGCGCTGGTCGGCGTAATCCAGCATCACGATGGCGTGGACATCGCACGCAAGGGAGAGTTCGCGCACCGTGTAATACATGAACAGGCCGCCGCCGTGAATGGGCGGAAAAATAGGGTAAGGCGAGACGAAGAGGACGCACGGGCGCTCGGGCTCCACGGGGAGCGCGGAAAAGCGGTCGTGGAAGTAAGCGGGTTGGGCGCGGCGGAAAGCCTCGGAATCGTCTACGAGCGCCAGCGAGCGGGTCCGCCAGCGCGACGTGAGAGCGCGCGGCAATTGCAGCGCTGCCCTGATTATGGCGGACGCGCTGGTGCGTGTGGGGGCGCGGCCGGACCACGCGCTGACGATGGCTCCCGCCGCTGAGAAGAAGAAGTGACCGCTCAGGCGCCGCCAGCTGTGAATGTTCTTCCATGCAAACAGCAGGAAGTTCTTCCGCAGAACCGTTTGAATGTAATCGGACCCGAAGTGTTTTCCGATCGTGCCACGATGCTCGTGATACACGATGCTGGCGGGTTGATAGAGCACCTTCCAGCCGCGTTTCCATGCCTGAAAACCCAGGTCGGTGTCTTCGAGATAGAAGGGGGCGAAAAGGTGGTCGAAGCCGCCCAGTTCGAAAAACTTGCGGCGGTCGAAGGCGCATGACCCGCCGCCTCCGTAGAAGCAGGGAAACAAGGTTTCGACGGCATCTTCACGATGGCTTACGCGCAGAGCGCCATCCTGCCACCAGCCCTGGGTAAGGCCGGTTTCTTCCCGCCGCTTCGCCGGATTCCCCAGAAAAATCTGGCAGGATACGGCGAATACGGATTCATCGCTGAATCCGGCCAGCAAAGGCGCGAGGAAACCGGGGTCCACTCGCATATCGCTGTTCAGGAGCACGACGATGTCGTTCTGCGCGACGCGGAAGCCGGCGTTTGAGCCGCCGCCGAAACCCAGGTTTTCAGGCAGCACATGCACGCGAAGCTGAGGACAACGGTCGAGTACCGATTGAAGCCACTCCACGCTGCCATCGGTCGAACCGTTGTCGACGACGACGATTTCGCTTCCGGGGTGATTTTCAATAGCGGCAAGCCAGGAGGGCAGAAAACGTTCCAGCAGATCTTTGCCGTTCCAGTTGGGAATCACCAGCGAAGCGGCGCGCGTTTGCGGCAGCGTGTTGGCGGGGGGGCGCCGACGGCCCGCGAGCAGCCATGCCAGATCCGTGAGAGCGAGTGCGGCTGCCGCAACGACGAGGAGCGGAGCGGCGAAAATCAGCAGCGGCAGAGCCCGCAGAAAACGTAACAGGGACGTCTTCATTCAGCGGGATCGCCTGGCTTGCCCCGCATCAGCCCCAGACTGTGTCCCAAACGAAGCCATCTGCGGGACTGGAGGAAAGCAAGCTGCGCTTCGAGTTGCCGTCGGTCGGCCTCGGATTGCAACAGGTTTTGGCTGGTGCGAAGATGCTCTTCTTCGAGCGCATAGTAGACCTTTCGTTCCCGCTCCATCTGGAGGTCAAGGGACCGGGCCCACGCTGTGCGCTCTTCAAGCAGCGCTTCAAGCTGCGTTACATGTTCCCGGTAGCGGTCGCGGGCATAAGCCAGCTGTCGGTTCAGTTCTTCGCCCCACTGGTGTCTTTCGGAAAGTTCGGCGGAAAGGTTGTCGTATTCGCGCTGCAGAGCGGCCTGGGCGAACTCGGCTTCCTGAAGCCACTTGTCTTTCCGCGCGATTTCGCCTTCGAGAAGCGCGATGTGATGCCGGCGCTCGCGCAGCACGTTACCCGAAGCCGGCAGCCACGCGAAAGGGGCGCGCAGAGAGATCGGGGAGCGACTGCACGCGGCGAGGTAAAAAGTCGCCTGCCCCGGAGAAGTATCGGGGGAGGCATCGAGGATGCCGGGGGCGGCGGAGTCCGGAATCATCGAGACAACTTCGCTGTGGTTCTGGCTCCAGAGGTGAACGTACGGGAAGGCCGCTTCCAGCGCGGCTTTGAATTCCTCGTATTCGAACTCGTGTACGTGGAAAGGGTTGGGTCCTGCGTCGCCGCGGGCTTCACAATAAATGCTTTTGTTCGGCGTGGACACGAGAAGAACGCCTGACGGGCTCAGGACCCGGAGAGCGCCGGTGAGCAGATCCCCCCAGCCTTCCAGATGTTCGATTACCTCAAAAGCGGTGACCAGGTCGAACGAAGACTCAGCGAACGGAAGACGCTCACAGGAAGCCGGCAGGAACCGAGTGCGCGGGCCTGCGAAAGCGCGCTGGGCGTAGGTAACGGCTTCGCGCGAGACATCGATCCCCACGACCAGGGAGGCCACGGCGGCCAGTTCCGCGGCGCCATAGCCGGAGCCGCACCCCGCATCGAGGACACGCGCTTTTTCCGAAAACAAGCGGGCAAAACGGTAGCGGGCGAGGTGCTCGTTAAAGAGGTCGGTATCCACCAGGCCGGGGACGACGCGTTCGCCCGTGAATTCGAGCTCAGGCAATTTCCGGCTCCAGACGCCCTTCAGATCGCAACGCCGCGTTCAGTTCCACCCGGCAGGGAACGTGGATGTAGCCATAAACAGGGACTTCGCCGCGGCCCATCTGAACGGTAATGGCATTGTCGACCCAGTCGCAGATGTTGCCGTTGTGCGTTACAAACGGCGAGAACGAAAAAGTGCCTGGATAGAACTCGGGAATATCGATCTCAAAATCGACCGTGACAATTTCGCCGTTCTTCATCTGTGGGAGGGGCTGACCCTCGCGATCGGTATCTGTGCCGCTGAACTCAAGCCCGAGATGGTTGCGGAGAATGAAGCCCGCGACTGGCCGCGGAAGGTCCGCGAGAGCCCGGAGACTGATACGCACCGCGATTCGGCTGTCCGGCAACATCAAGTGTAATGGCTCGGCGTATTCGTTGAGGATGGCGATGCCAAGGATTTCCGCGCAGCGGTCGCCGTGCCGGTGATCGACGTTGGGGATATGGAGAACGGTTGTGGCGAGGGCAGTCGAAGACGAAACAAGACCCGAACCCGCGGCATAGCGGCCCTCGCGCTCTGTCATGGAGGCCAGGTACCGGGTCAGGACCGAGTCGGCATCGCCGATGGCGAGGGCGCGCCCATGTTCGAGCCACAGGACGCGGTCGCCGATCGCTTTCACGTCGGCGGCGGAATGCGAAACGAACACAATGGTGAGGCCGCGCGCGCGCAATTCGTGTACTTTACGCATGCAGCGATGCCGGAAATAAGCGTCGCCTACGGCGAGAGCTTCGTCTACCAGCAGGATCTCGGGATCTACATTGATGGCCACCGCAAATGCCAAACGAACCGCCATGCCGCTCGAATACGTTTTGACAGGCTGGTCGATGAAATCGCCAATTTCGGCAAAGTCCTGGATGTCTTTGTAGCGGCGGTCGATCTCGCGTTTGGAAAACCCGAGGATGGAGGCGTTCAGATAGACGTTATCGCGGCCCGAGAATTCGGGATTGAATCCCGCGCCGAGTTCGAGGAGGGCAGATACGCGGCCCTGGACGCGGACCTCGCCTGAAGCCGGCTGTGCGATGCCGCCCACGAGTTGGAGAGTGGTGCTTTTGCCCGAACCGTTTTCCCCGACGATGCAGAAGACTTCGCCGCGCCGGATGGTAAAGCTGAGATCGCGCAGGGCCCAGAAATCGCGGTGGTAAGACCGGCGATTCAGCGTCAGAAGTTCTTTGAACCTGTCGGCGGGCTTTTCATAGATGGCGTAGCTCTTGGAGACGCGTTCGAACTCGACGGCATTCACGGGAAATTTCAGTTTATACGGGGCCGCCGGGGAGTTGGCGCGTCAGGCTTCGGAGTTCGTTCAAAAAGGCCTGCTCATCCTGGAAATCGCGGTAAACGGAGGCGAATCTTACGTATGCGATTTTGTCCACTCCGCGGAGATGGTCCATCAGGTATTCCCCGATTTCGATCGTGGTGATTTCACGCTCCGGGGAATCGGTCACGCGCGCTTCCACCTGGTTGACCAGATCCGAAAGACGGGCCATGCTGATGGGCCGCTTTTCGCATGCTTTGAGGAGACCATTCAGCACCTTCTGCCGGTCGAATTTCTCGCGCCTGCCGTCTTTTTTGACGACCATATACGGCACTTCATCGATTCGCTCGTAGGTCGTGAAGCGCTTTTCGCACCCGAGGCACTGGCGGCGGCGGCGTATGGAATCGCCTTCCCGGCTTTCACGGGAATCGATTACGCGGTCTTCGATATGTCCGCAGAATGGACAGGTCATTGCCGTTAAACTCCGCGCGTCACCCGAATGGCTCGTGCGCTATCCGGTTAGGAGTGGAAGCCGTTTAGAATGCAAGCATAACAGGTTAAGTCACAACAGCCGAATGAAGGGCGGACTTCGTGTGTTCGTGTTACACATGGGTTTGTGCCTAAAAACGTCACCATAACCCTAACGGAAGAAGCTGCCCTCCGGGTTGAAGAAGAGATGCGGCAGAATAGCGACGGGGACTATCAGGAAGCATACCGCCAATGGCGTGAAGTAAAGCCCATGGGCCGGGACGCGGATCATCGTATGACGCGCGAAGAAGCCCATGAAAGGCGTTAATATCTGCGTAGATACCAACGTCCTCCTGCGATGGGGTCCCGTGGTCAACCGTTCGAGGAATCGCCGGGGCTGTAAGCGACGCAGTCGATTTCAATCCGGATATTCGACATGAACTTACACACGATGGTGGTGCGCGCGGGCTTCGAGTTGCCGAAGAACTCGGTATAAACCTCGTTCATCTGCGCGAACTCCGCGCCATCGGCGAGATACACGCCCACCCTGACGACATCGGCCAGCGACGAACCGACGCCTTCGAGCAGGCTCTTCATGTTGTTCAGAGTCAGGCGCGTCTCATGCTCGATGTCGCCTGTCGACATCTGGTTGGTGGCGGGATCGACGGGCACCTGGCCCGCCAGAAAGATAAAATCGCCCGCGCGTACGGCGGGTGAATAAGGCCCGCGCGGAGCCGGCATTCCCGGAGGCGAAAGTCTCTCAATCATTAGTGCTCCTTCTAATGCCCTTCGGCCTCAAGCAGCCGCTCGGCTTCGATGGCCGCCATGCAACCAGCTCCGGCTGCCGTAATGGCCTGCCGGTAAACGCGATCCTGCACGTCGCCCGCGTGGAACACGCCGTGGATATTGGTCCGCGCTCCTCCATGTGAAAGCAGGTAGCCATCGGGGTCGAGGTCCAGCTGGCCCTTGAAAACCTGCGTATTCGGGATATGGCCGATGGCTATGAACAGGCCGTCCACCTCGCGCTCCGAGGTTTCGTCAGTCAGCAGATTGCGCAGTTTCACGCCGGTGACCATGTTCTGCCGAATGTCGTATACATCCTCAACGGCGGTGTTCATCACGAACTCGATTTTGGGATTGGCCCTGGCCCGTTCCAGCATGATCTTCGAAGCGCGGAACTGATCGCGTCGATGCACCAGCGCCACCTCGCGGCCGAAGCGCGTGAGGAAATTCGCTTCTTCCATCGCGGAATCGCCGCCGCCCACGACCATGATCTTTTTCTCGCGATAGAAGAAGCCATCGCACGTGGCGCAGGAACTCACGCCATGGCCGATCAGCTTCTGCTCGGAGGGCAGATCCAGCCAGCGGGCCTTCGCGCCGGACGCCACGATGAGCGTCCGCGTTTCGATCCATTCGCCGTCAAGATTCAGGCGGAACGGGCGTTTCGAAAGGTCGGCTTCCGTAACCTGGCCATCCCGGTAAATCGCCCCGAAACGCTCCGCCTGGCGTTTCATGTTTTCGATGAGGTCGGGACCGTGAATGCCTTCGGGAAAGCCCGGGAAGTTCTCGACTTCAGTGGTCAGCGAAAGCTGGCCGCCAACCTCGTGGCCTTTAATAACGAGTGGCTCAAGGCCCGCCCGCCCCGTGTAAACGGCTGCCGTGTTGCCGGCGCAGCCCGATCCTATAATGACTACTTTGTGCATTTTGAGCTAATTTCTGAGACTACCAGATCTACAGGTTTTTGATGCCGCTCAGCATACCCGCGATTTCGGAACCGTCGAGAACCCTGTTCTCGGCGCAGCACTCGCCCCGCGGAATCGGGCTGCCATGCGGACAAGCCACTGGATGGCCCAGCAACGTGCAGATCCGGTCCGTGACATCGGCACTGAGGATGTGTTCAAATTTGCAGGCGCTTGATTCTATCTCGACTTCATCGCGGATCGAAAGCACGTCCATGAACAGCCGCTCGGCAAGGCGATGGCGGCGGATCACGTTCCGAGCGCGCTCTTCTCCCGCCGGCGTGAACCGCTCTTCGCCGTCTTCGATGGTGACCAGACCGATGCGGCACAGCGTCGCGATCAGCCTCCGCCACTGCATCTCGGTGAAGTCGGTGGACTCCATGTGGTCGGACGATTCCCGGCGCGTCCAGAGGTGTTCCAGAACCTCATCGAAATCCTGATTCTCTTCTGCGGAGAAAATCAGCGTCTCTTTGATACGGCCGTGGTCCAGATTGATGCGCCGGTCGGCCAGACGGCCCGCGTCCTCGTCGTGGGTCACCATTACGATGCTGCGCCCCTGGGCGTGCAGGTCGCTGAGCAGCCTGAATACGATGCGTTGATTTTCGGCGTCCAGGTTTCCGGTGGGCTCGTCGGCGAGTATGATCTTCGGATCGTTCACCAGCGCGCGCGCGATCGCCACGCGCTGCTGCTCGCCGCCCGAAAGCTGCGAAGGCAGATGGCTCGCCCGCGCTTCCATCCCGACTTGTTTGAGCGCCTGCAGGGCGCCGCTCTCATCGGTCATGCTGTGGAAGAACTGCGCCAGCATCACGTTTTCGAGCGCCGTGAGGTGCGGGACCAGATGGAACTGCTGGAACACGAAGCCGATCGTCTCGCTTCGGAAGCGGGCCAGTTCGGACTTCCGCAATTGCGCGGTGTCGGTTCCGTCAATTCGGAGCACCCCGCTGGTCGGCTGATCGAGGCAGCCGATCAGATTGAGAAGCGTGGTCTTTCCCGAGCCGGAAGGTCCCATAATGGCGATCCATTCGCCTTGCCTGGCAGTGAAGCCGATCCCGTCCACTGCGTGTACCGCGGCGGGCCCGCTCCCGTAGGTTTTCCGGACATCAACGAGTTCGATGAATGAACTCACCCTTTACTCACTCCTTAATATGATCGCTGGCTGAATGCTCCAGATGCGCGAAGCCGCGATCCCTGTTGACACAGCCGCAACGGACAGCATAACCCCTCCCACAGCCGCAAAGGTGAGCCAATCGGCATGCAGATGGAAAACGCCGCCGAAGACTTCCCGCCCGATGGCGGCGGCGGCAAACAAGCCGGCCAGATATCCGGCAATGGTGGCCGCGAAAGCAAGCGCGACGGATTCGGAAACGAACAGCGCTGCGATGCGGCGCTCCACCGCGCCGAGCGCTTTCAGGATGCCGATCTCTTTCGAACGCTCAATCACCATCCCGCTGAAGTTGCTGGTAACGCAGAGCGTCGTAATCGCGAGAATGAAGAGCATCAGCAGAAAAAGCGACCTGCGGATTTTGAGCACCACGTTCGACTCAGTTTCGGCGACCGCGCGCATCGTTCTCACGTCAGCCTGGGGGAATTCCTTCGCTAAAGCGTTGCGAACCTGCTCCAGACGGTCGCCTGGCGCGCGGATTTCGATAATGCTCGCGGCGTTCTGAATACCCGCCAGTTTCGCGGCGATCTCGAAAGGGACGAGCACTTCCTGGTCCTCGTCGCTGCCGGTCGAGACAATCCCCTTCACCGTGCATTGCGTGTCGCCGAGCGGAACAGACGATCCGATCCCTATGTGCAGGCGCGAAGCGAGTAACTCTCCCGCCAGGCATTCACGGGACCCGATATCGCGGCTGCCCCGCATGTGCCAGTAAGCGGTCATAGCCACGGCTTTTTGGGGTATGAAGCCGGCGATCAAAATTGGAGGGCCCGGCGTCTGATGCGAGACATCAGTCGAGGTAATCAGGAAGGGCGCCGCGGTGGCGCCCAGCTTCTCCGCGGAATCGGCAAGAGCGAGCGGAACGGTCTGACCGGTTATCGGCACCGCGGCCAGGTTCGCTCCCGAACTGCGAAACTGATCTCGCATGCGGCCCTCCGCGGTACTGTAAATTTCGAAGAGCACGGTGGCCAGCGCCGCCGATGTGGCCAGCGCCGCGAATGACAATAACAGTCGTCGCTTCCGGTACTGCAGTGCCCGCAGAGTGAACCGAATCAACACCGATTCAGACGCCTTCGCGAAGAATTACAGCCGGCTCCATGCGCAACGCGCGACGAAGCGGCTGCGCGGCGCCCGCCAGCGCGGTGGCCATTGCGGCGATAACAATCAAAATGGGAAGCACC
>JALYHT010000013.1 GCA_030776225.1 Acidobacteriota bacterium
CCCCATAGCCACGCAAAAAATCCAGAATCCGCCGCGCGCGGTCCGACAACCCTTCCCGAGTCTTCGCGAAATAATCCGGCGGCAACAAACGCCCGAGCGCCTCCACCCTGTACAGCGAAATCCGTCCGTCGCGATTCCCCACCTGCTCGCGCCCCATCCAGATCACTTCGCCGGATGCGAGGAGCGCATCCAGATCCGAAGGCTGATAATTGGCCACGCGCGCCGGCAGTATCTCGCGCTCCAGATCGGACGCCATCAACTCGACGCCCTGCAGAATCTCGATGGAATCGAGCAGCGCGCCAAGTCCCTTTCGCGGAGCGGTAATTCCCTGCCACCGCGCCAGCAGCCGCGCAAACACGTATCTCTCAGCCGGCACCACCTCGCGCCGCAAGCGCGCCAGCGTCCGGCGACGGATCTGCTGCAGGATCTCCGGATCGCACCACTCCATGTGCATGCCACCCGGCCGGAACTCGCCTTCGAGCAACTTCCCTTCGCCATGCAGGCCGCGCAGCGCCGCGTCCGCTTCAGTCACTCCAATGCCATACCGCCCTGACGCCTCAGCCGTCGTAAACGGACCATGCGTACGCGCATACCGCCGCAGAATTCCGGCCAGCGAATTCGGCGCCGGTTCCAGAAATATATCCGCCAGACCCGGCGGTAACGGGCTGCCCAGCGCGTCCCGGTATCGCGCCGCGTATTCCACCGGCACAAATCGGGTTTCGCCCGCGATGCGCAGACGAACGATGCGTCGCGCCGCTGCCAGCTCATCTACGGTCGACGCGATCGCGGGCGACAGACTTCTCGCGCGCACCTGTTCTTCCGTCAGATCGCCCAGCTTTAACAACAGATCGTGTATCCCGTCCGCATGCTTCGCCTGGTAATCCGGATCGAGCGATTGCAACTGCGCTTCCACCTCGTCCATCGCGGCCCTGTCCAGCAACTCCCGAAAATCCGTGCTGCCGAGAATCTCCTCCAGCTGTGACTGATCGATCGCCAGCGCCTGGGCGCGCCTTTCCGCCAATGGCGCGTCGCCTTCGTAGATGTAATTCGCGATGTAGGAAAACAGCAGAGCCGAGGCGAATGGCGAGGGCTTGATCGTTTCCAGCGTCGTTACGCGAATCGCGCCGCGTTCGATCTTCCTGAGGACATCCGCCGCTCCGCCCAGGTCGAGCACGTCGCGCACGCATTCGCGATATGTTTCGAGCAGAATTGGGAACGACGAATACTGCGCCGCCACCGCCATCAGATCCGCCGCGCGCTTCCTTTGCTGCCACAAAGGCGCGCGCATTCCGGGCCTGCGCCGCGGGAGTAGAAGCGCCCTCCCGGCTGCTTCGCGGAATTTCGCCGCAAACATCGACGTGCTCCCGAGTTGCCGCAGCACCAGCTCTTTCAGCTCCGCCGCGGAGGGCAGCAGTGCGTCCGAAGCGAGGACTTCCTCCGGCTCCGAACCGCCTTCCGGAACGCGGATGACGAATCCGTCGTCCGCCCACATGGATTCCACATCCATGCCCCGCTCCGCCTTCAATCGCGCCACGACGGCCATGCACCAGGGCGCATGCACCCGGCTTCCGAAGGGCGTCAGCACGCACACCCGCCAGTCGCCCAGTTCGTCGCGGCAGCGCTCGATTATGACATCCTCGTCGCTCGGCGCCTTTCCGGTCGCCGCCGCCTGATCCTCCAGATACCGCAGCAGATTCTCCGCCGCGCTCGCATCCAGATCGTGATCCTCAATGAGCCTGGCGTAGGCTACCGGACGCGGCAGTTCCATCAACTCCCGCACCATCGCGCCGATCTTCTGCCCGAACTCCAAAGGCCTTCCGGCCGTATCGCCGTGCCAGAAAGGCATTTTGCCCGGCTCGCCCGGTGCTGGCGACACCGTGACGCGGTCGTGCGTAATCTCCTCGATGCGCCATGTGCTCGCGCCCAGAATGATCGTGTCGCCCGTACGGCTCTCGAACACCATCTCCTCATCGAGTTCGCCGACGCGGGCCCCGCGGGTCGCCCCCGCCAGAAATACCCCGAACAAACCGCGATCCGGAATCGTGCCGCCATTCACGATGGCCACCCGCCGCGCGCCCTCTCGCGCCGTGATCCTGCCCGACACCCGGTCCCAGGTCACGCGCGGCCGCAGTTCCACGAATTCATCCGACGGGTAGCGCCCGGAAAGCATATCCAGCACGCTGTCGAACATGAACCTGGGCAGTTGCGCGTAAGGCGCCGCGCGCGTGATCACGGCGAAGAGTTCGTCCGCATCCCAGTCATCCACAGCGATCGCCGCCACCATCTGCTGGGCCAGAACATCCAGCGGATTGCGCGGATACGCCACCCGCTCTACATCGCCTTCGTGCATGGCGCGCGTCATGGCGGCGCAGGCCACCAGATCGCCGCGGAACTTCGGGAAAATCACCGCCGCGCTTACCCCGCCCACATGGTGACTGGCCCGGCCGATTCTCTGCATGCCGCTCGCGACCGAAGGCGGCGCTTCGATCTGCACCACCAGATCCACCGCCCCCATATCGATGCCGAGTTCGAGTGACGACGTGGCCACGATGCCTCGCAGCGTGCCCATCTTCAGGCGCTCTTCAATCTCTTTCCGCTGCGCCGAAGCCACGCTGCCATGATGGGCCCGCACCAGAACCTCGCCCGCCATATCGTTCACCGCGCCCGAGATCCTTTCCGCCAGCCGCCTGCTGTTCACGAAGATCAGCGTGGAGCGATGCGCGCGCACCAGTTCAAGCAGCTTTGGATGGATCGCGCTCCAGATCGAAGGGCGCATCGGCCCCTGCGCCGCGGGCCCGCTCGGAATAGGCTCGATCTCATCCAGCTTCTTCATGTCCTCAAGCGGCACTTCGATTTTCAGATCGAACCGCTTGGGCGCGCCCGCGTCAACGATAGTGACCGGGCGATAGCGTGGCGCGTATGCGCCGGATTCGGCGCCGCCCGGTTCACCAGCGAACTCGCTCAGAATCTCCCCAGCCGGGTCCCTGTCGAGTTGCGGAGTCTCCCCCTTGTTTCCCGTTGCTCCCCCGAGAAAACGCGCCACCTCCTCCAGCGGACGCTGCGTGGCCGACAGCCCGATCCGCTGCAGCTTCCTTCCGCACAAATACTCCAGCCTTTCGAGCGAAAGCGCCAGGTGCGATCCGCGCTTTCCCGGCACAAGCGCATGAATTTCGTCGATGATTACCGTTTCGACGGAGCGCAAAGCCTCGCGCGCATTCGAAGTTAGCAGGAGATAAACGGATTCCGGAGTGGTGATAAGAATATCCCCCGGCTTTCGCGAAAAACGGGCCCGTTCACCCGGCGGAGTGTCGCCAGTGCGTATCGCGAGGGTGGGTTCGCAGATCCCGGTGCCCAGCCTGCGCGCCGTTTGCGCCACGCCCACCAGCGGAGCGCGGAGATTCCGTTCCACATCCACGGCCAGCGCTTTGATAGGGGAAATATAGAGAACTCTGCAGCGTTCCGCGGCAGGGGGCGCAGCGGCAAACATCAGCCGGTCGATGCACCAGAGAAAAGCGGCCAGCGTTTTTCCGGTACCGGTGGGGGCGAGAATCAGCGTCGAATCGCCGCGCGCAATGGCTGGCCAGCCAAGTGTTTGCGGCAGCGTGGGGCCGTCCGGAAAAACCGCGTCGAACCAGCGCTGGACCGCCGGGTGGAACAGTTTGAGGGGGTCAGCGTTTTCAGGAACTGCCCGCGCCGGCTTTCTCATCTCTGTTAAAAGTATGAGTCACCCGCATCCCTGCGGCGGCTTCGGTGCGATGTTCCAGATAAATCGCGTAGGCGCCCTGAAACCTCGCTTTTGCGACGCGCACCTGTGCGTAACAGTTTTCAATAAGCTCGTGAGAATCGTTGGACGTGGATTCCGCAAGCAGCACTGACGCCTCCGCGAGAGCGCCGGCTGCCCGGTCCAGATCCGTTCGGCACGGACAGTCTTTGGAACATATCTGAGTCGTCAATGTCGCCTCGCTAAGAGTCTGTGGTCAGGTCCGGTGTTGTCCAAGTTTCTCCGCCATTTCCACCTCCCCACGGGGGTGCTTGCGTCTGTCCGGAGCACGGAACACCTGATCGCAATTCACGCAACGATACTTTCGCTTGGTGATGAACAGGAGAACCAGCCATTCGAGGCCTGTGGCTTTACGCAATCTCAATTCTCGTGAACCACAGCGAGGGCACGGCATGATTAATATTAAACATTATTTTTTATTTATGATACTCCCGAAAGTTATATTTGAAATATAACGGTGATATACGCTACACCACGCTCCATTATGGCCCGTTGCGAGACCCGCTGTTATACTGCGTGGGACGCTGCCCGTCCAGGCAGCGGTTCAACGAGGAAAAACATGGCAGACGAAGACGTACAGGCGGAACTGGCGCGATTGCGCGCTGAAAACGAATCCCTGCGGCAGAAACGCAATAGCGCCGTATCGATGAAGGTCAGCGAAAAAGGAGCCGTGTCGGTCTACGGCCTCGGGCGCTTCCCGGTCACGCTCTATCAGGAACAATGGCAGAAACTGCTCGCGCTCGCCGAGGAGATTAAATCGTTTATTGAAGAGAATCGTTCCAAATTAAAAGTGAAGGAATAGTTCCCGCTGTTGATTTCCATTTATCCCTGGACGCGCGGTGAGTATCGGGAAGTAAAAGCCGAAGCGGACATCCGGTCGAGCGGCCCTGTCGATTCTCCCGAACTCATCTCCGGCCGGTTTGTGACGGCGCCCACGGCCGGAGTTGCGCGCGAAATGAAAGCCAACGAAGTGCTGTATGAGGGTGAAGTGTACCGCTTCGATCTGCTCAGTCCCGACGGCAGTTTCAGGATGAAAAAAGCCTGGTAGCGAAAACTCAGACCCTGGGTTTGGGGGCGGGCAGGTCGCGAGCGACTACTTTATCCTGAAAGCCCGTGCGGGCATGTGCGCCGTCGCAGAAGGGTTTGTTCTGCGACTGGCCGCAGCGGCAGAGGCCGATCACGGTGCGGCCTCCAAGGCCGAAAGGCTGGCCCGCGGGGTCGAGGATTTCAAAATCGCCCTCCACCCGCACGGAGCCGTCATTGTTGATTGTGATTTTAGTAGCTGGCATGAAAGCAGATGCTAGCACGCCCTATTTTTTGCCTTTGGGATCGCCAACTTCTTCGCCGAAAGTCACACTGGTTTCGGCCCCGAAGTGCTTGTAATTCTCGTATTTCACCACCATGCGAATGCGCTGCGTGGAATCCCTGAACTGCAGCGTGTCGTTCGCCCGGGTATAGGTGGGGAACCAGTATTTGCCATCGATCTGCTCGCGATACGTTTCAAACATGGGAAAAGCATCGTCTTTGGACTGAATGCCGACCCCCTTGCCGTACGTTTTCACGATCTGCAGATCGTGGTCGTCCACCCATATGTTGCCTTCAAAGTAGCGCTGGCCTTTCACCAGAGTCTTTGGCTTCACTGAGAACTGGTAACAATCGATATCGTCGAGCTTCTGCTTGCCGATATAGCGGATGTCATACTTGCCGATCTCATCCGTCGTCAGAACGAAAGGCTGGACGCCGCGCAGATCCTGAATGTCGAGAGGCGTCAGCAGGATGTTCCGCAGGGTGTTCATGGGCGCGTAAGTCACCTTCTCCTCACGCTGTTTGTTGGGCCCGAAAGTCACGTCCGCCACTTCTTCCCACTTGCCGGCGGGGTTGCCGCTGCCATCGAGTTCTTCCACCTTTACCGACTGGCGGTAAGTGTAATTCTCGCGGGCTTTGCGGAATTCGGCTTCTTTAGCGGCGAATTTCCGGATCACCTGATCGGGCGGGAGGTCGGCCGCCGGCAGAAAGGAACAGAGCGCCGAGGCCAGCACGGAACCGAGAACAAGAGAGCGCATAGAATTCTCCTTACTCAGACGTAAACTTCAGGCGAGCAGTTTCTTTGCAATAGTCATCAGCTGGATGTTGCTCGTGCCTTCGTAAATTCTGCCAATTTTGGCATCGCGGTACAGCTTCTCGACGGGGCAATCTTTGGTCACGCCAACCCCGCCGTGGATCTCGATCGCCCTCGAAGCCACCTTCTCGGCTATGTCCGAAGCATAATACTTTGCCATGGCCGCCTCCTTGACGAAAGGAAGGTTGGCATCGCGCAGGCGGGCGGCGTTATAAACCATAAGCCGCGCGGCTTCGACCTCGATGGCCATGCGCGCCAGATCGAACTGTACCGCCTGAAACTCCCCGATCGGTTTGCCGAACTGCCTGCGCTCTTTCGCGTATCCGATGCCGGCAGTGAGCGCTCTCTGCGCCAGACCGAGCATCTGCGAACCAATGGCGATACGGCCTTCGTTCAGCGTCTCAATCGCGATTTTGTATCCTTTGCCGGGTTCGCCGAGTACGTTGGCGCGTGGCACGGAGCAGTTGTCGAGGAGCAGTTCGCACGTGGAGGAAGCCCGCAGGCCGAGCTTGTCTTCCTTCCCGCCGACGCGAAATCCGGGGAAGTCGCGCTCCACGATGAAGGCGGTGATGCCCCTGTGTCCGGCCGCGGGGTCCGCGTTGGCAAAGAGCACGAAGATGCCGGCTTCGGCTGCGTTGCTGATCCAGAGTTTGCGGCCGTTGAGGGAATAGCTGTCGCCCGCCGGCGCGGCGCGCGTGGCAAGCGCGAAGGCATCGGAGCCCGAACCCGCTTCCGAAAGCGCATAAGCGCCCACCGTGTCTGAGGCGAGGCGCGGGAGATATCTGGCTTTCTGCGCCTCGTTGCCCCAGCGCATGATGGCGTTATTGACGATCGTGTTCTGAACATCGACGACCACGCCCGCGGAGGGGTCGATCGCCGAGATCTCCTCAATCGCGAGCACGCACTGGAAGAAGTTGCCCCCCTGTCCGCCGTAATTTTCGGGGATTTCGATTCCCATCAGGCCGAGTTGAAATAACTCGCGAAGCAGGGATTTGTCGAATACGGCGGATGCGTCCATCTCGCGCACCAGGGGCGCAATGCGCTCACGGGCGAATTTGCGGACTGTATCGCGAAAGAGCCGTTCGTCGGGGTCCAGCTGGGTGAGGGGGATCATTCGATGATCGTGACTCTATGTTGCCAGAAACCAGCGATAGAAGTTCCGCGGCTGGCGCGACCTGAAACTAATTGGCTTTGGCCGCGATAGCCGGCGCCGGTTCCACAGGCCGGGGGGCCGCGCTCCCGGAACCGAGCCCCAGCGCTATGAGGGAAGTGGAACTGAGTTTGCCCGTAGCGGTCAGGTTATGCTCGCTCTGGAACTGCTTCATGGCATCAGCCGAAGCGCCGTCCCAGACACCGCTCGGTGCGGATTTCAAATAGCCCTGATCCACCAGCGCCTGCTGGATTTCGCGATAGCGGTCAGGTGTGGGAGTAGCTTGCCGGGAAGGGGCCATTACAGTTTTCCTTGTAGCCTTGCCCCGGGTCTTCGCCGTGACGGCGTGCTTCTTTTTCGGAGTGCGGGCTTTATTGGTTTGCGGCAACGCCGGCGACGCGGCAAGCACCGCGGCAAACAAAAGAAGGACGGTCCTCATAGCGTAAAAAGGGGCAGGCGTCATTCCACCTGCCCCCGCTATTATACGTGATGAATCGTACGGTCTACTGGGCCGGTACGGTTCCCGCGGCAAACAAAGTTTGCCAGGCGCCCGTGCCGCCCCGCGCTGCCGGCACCTGCCGCATGTACTGGAATGCCACAGGTTCGCCGGGTTTCAGCGCGCTCTGGATACGCCGAATGTCCTCGGGGCTATTCACCTTCTGCCGGTTTAACTCGACGATAATGTCGCCTTTCTGCAGGCCGATATCGTCGGCGAATGAACCAGGTTCGGTGGAGGCGATCAGAACTCCGCCGCCCTTGTAGTCCAGGTTCTGCTTATCGGCAGAACGCAGGGGCTGCACGGACATGCCGAATTTCAGCTGCGTTGCGCCGTTCTGGGCATCGGGCGATGCAGGGGACGCGCCGCCGTACTCCTGGGCGAAAATTTTAGTGCGATCGCCCACCACGACTTCGAGAGTGATCGGTTTCTTATCGCGGATAATACCCATCCGGAGCGAAGTTCCCACCGCGGTGTCGGCCACCGTATCGATCAGATCCTGACCCTTCTGGATGGGCTTGCCATTGATCGAAACAATCACGTCTTCCGGCTTAATGCCGGCTTTCGCGGCCGGTTGATCGGGTTCGACTTTTTCCACGAAAACGCCGCCATGTTCGGCGCCATAGACCTTCAGCAGACTGCCGATGTTCGGATTCTCCTGGAACCGTATGCCAATGGAACCCCTCGTGACATGGCCAGCCTTGATGATCTGGTTATAGATTTTGACGCCGGTGTTGATGGGCATCGCAAAACCAATCCCCTGATAACCGCCGCTGCGGCTGGCGATCATCGTGTTTATGCCGATGACTTCCCCTTTGATATTGGCCAGCGGGCCGCCGCTGTTGCCGGGATTAATAGCCGCGTCGGTCTGGATAAAGTGCTGGAAGGAGGATTTCGTGTCGCCGGGAATATCGCGCCCGAGGGCGCTGACAATGCCCGCCGTCACCGTCGCCTGGAATCCGAAAGGCGAGCCGATGGCCACCGCCCAGTCGCCGACCTGCAGGGCGTCGGAATTGCCGATCTTTGCCGCCGGCAGATTCTTCTTGTCGACGTGCACCACAGCCAGATCGGTGTCGGAATCCGTGCCGATCACGGTCGCCGGGTATTCCTCCGGATCGTTCATGAACTTCACAGTGATCTTCGTGGCTTTCTCGACCACATGGTTGTTCGTCAGGATGTAGCCGTTACGATCGACGATCACGCCCGAGCCAAGACTGGCGCTGCGTTGCTCTTCCGGTTCAAAGCCAGGCTGGCCTCCCCCGGGACCGCCGAAGAAGCGCTGAAAGAAATCCTGCATCCCGCCGTTACCCTGCGGCGTATCGTCCTCGTCGTTGTTCTGCTGCTGCCGCCGGCGCGGACCGGGGGTATTGCGGGCCTGCGGGCTCGATTTGGGGATGTATTCGGTCGAGATATTCACCACCGAAGGCTCGAGCATTTTGGCCAGACGGCTGAATTCGTTCTGCGTCTCCGTCGGAGGCGGAATCACGAGGGGCGTGGCGTCCGGAGCGGCCACTTGCTCCTTCGCGGCTTTGGCGCCGGTCTGAACGAGGGTGCCAATCACAATGCCGATCGACAGCGTGAACAGGATCACCGTGAACGAAAGGATCTTCTGTCTTCGCACTTTATCGTAGAAACTCATCGTTGAACTACTCCTCTGGATTGGCGTCGCCGCCCCGTGGGGAACAACCCCACTTTTACTCTGATGTTCGCATAGAAGGGATCGTTACAAACTTGCTTCCGGTCACCCGGCAGCGCTGTCTTCCAGCAGAAGAGCCAGCGAGAGCAGGACCCGCTTCAGCCCGAGATCGCGGCCATCCGAGCGATACCACTCCGCGGTTGTGTGGGCGCCCCCGCCCTGCCCGCCCGCGCCGATGCACACGGCGGGAATTCCCATCGACAAAGGAATGTTCGCGTCCGTGGAAGCGCAGTCGAGCCGCGAACGAATGCCGAGGTGCGCATCGACGCTGCGGATGCGTGCCACGATGGGCGCGTCGTTTGGTAGTTTCGCGGCGGGCCGGCTGCCAATTTCCTTTACTTTCGCCGTAATTTTGGGACCGGCCGACCGGGAGTTTTCCATATCTTCAGCGCGCGCCACGGCGTCGTGCAGCGCCGTCACAAGTTGCTCTATCTTTTCATTGCTTTCCGACCGTATATCGACCTTTGCGCGGGCGCTGGCGGGAATCGAATTGACGCTGCACCCGCCCTCCACGATCCCCACATTCACGGACACTTTCGGGGTGGAGCGCGGGTCTACCGGCCGGTGGTCGACGAAATATGCGATAGCCCGGCTGAGGGCATGCACCGGATTTCCGATTCCGAAATCGCTCCAGCTGTGGCCGCCCGCGCCTGCGAAGAGAACCTCGAAGCGGCGGCTGCCGAGGGCCTGCGTGGTGATGTGGTCTGTGGCTGCGCCGTCGAGCACGATGAAACCCGCGACACGGCGCATCAGTTCGGGCTGGCGGCAAAGGTGACGGATGCCGCAAAGATTGCCTTCCCCTTCCTCGCCTACGTTTGCCACGAGCAGCAGTCTGTTCCATAAATCCGCCGGGGCAGGGGTGGATTTTATGGCCCTGGCAAGTCCGAGCAGCGCGGCCAGCCCGGCGCCGTTGTCGGAAACGCCGGGCCCGCGCATATCGCCATCGCGATCGATGCAGATTTCTTCTTTGGTACGCGGGGCCATCACGGTGTCGAGGTGCGCGGTGAGGGCGACGAGAGAGCCTTCGGGATCGGCGTGCAGAGAAGCCAGCACATTGCCCGCCCGGTCGATTCCCACGTGCCAGCCGATGGCCCGAAACTGCGTGGCCATCCATTCGGCGCGCTGCTGTTCAAGGAAGGTAAGAGCTGGAACCCGGCAGACCTGCAGGTGAATATCGTTCACCCATTGTTTTTCGCGCGTGAACCATTGCAGTGCCTCGCGAATACCCGGGCGCTCGGCCAGTTCGCCGGCTGCCGCGGCCGCAGTCAGGAGATTAGCCGCCACACTTCGAGTGTACGGCACACTCTGATAATGTATGGCGGAGTGAACTTCAGCGGTTGAACTCCCCGGCGGCGGTGGCAACGCGCGGGTGTTTATCCAGATCGTGGTTTTCGGAAGCTTCCCGCAAAGCCTGGCGCCGGGCCGTGATCGCGCTCAACTCGGCGACGATGCGGTTGGACGCTTCCTCTTCGCGGGAATATTCGGCAATTCGCAATTGTCCCTGGACCCGAAACCATTCCATGGTAGCTGCCTCGTATTGCGCGGAAAGGCGTTTACACTCATCGCAAGTGCCAACGAAATTCATCTACGGTCCTCCAGATCGGCCTGCGCTCCGTTCCTCGGGCGGGCTTCAATTCACTTACGAAAATTTACGATTCAATTCATAGTAATCCCGGAAGCTCCCGCGCGTTCACATGAAATGTGATTTTTCTCAGAGTATGTTGACGGCGCGTGCGGCAACCAGCACCACGGTCGCCAGAGAGATAAGAGACTGGACGATCATCATGGCCTTGGCCCAGCGGGATAAGACGGGCACGTCCGTGGGTGAGAAAGCGGTGCTCGTGTTGAATGCCAGAAAAAGATAATCGACGAAACCGGGGCTCCATCTGTCCTCGCCCATTTCCCGGCGGCGTTCCGCCGGAATCGTCATCTGTGGAAACAGAAACGCCCCGTCGGTGTGTACGCCCCGCTTGTCGCGTTCATTGGGTCCGCCGCCATCCAGCCGCCAATACCATGACGCGAACACCAGAATGTTCGAGATCCACAAAGCCGCGGCGGCGTGGAGCAACTGCAGCGGCGGATCTTTGTGGCCCGGCAGGCGCAGGACCAGCAAAGTCAAAGACGAGATGACGGCCGCCGTGATGACGGCCAGCGTGGAGTAAGCGAATATTTCATTCAGCTGGATATGCCCCGCGCGATGCGTAAGCGAAGTGGGGATGAGCAGGGCTGCCACGATGGCCAGCAGCAGCCAGCCGGGGCCGATGGTGAGGTACTCCGGCATGGCGTAGAACAACAGCCCGGACGCCAGGCTCGCCATCAGCGCCGGCCACCGCGCTTCGACTTGTCTGCGGGCGTCGGCGGTCAGGGCGTTAGCCGAATTCAGCATAGGCGTAAACCAAGGTTAGCGGGCACGCATGATCGAAAGAAAGCCTTCCCCGCGACCCTCGCCCTCTTTAAGATTTTTATCATGCGCTCGATTCATGTTCTGTCAATCGCGGTGGTGTTCCTGACCGGCTCGCTCCACGCGCAGAACGCCGCGCGAACTCTGGAGTGGGCGCGCGAAAATATTGACGCGCATGCGGTAACGCACCACCTGGAGCCACCCGCGAAAATCAGCGGCGCCAAATGGGAAGTGGTGCGGATTGAGGGCTGCACCGTCGAACTCAAACAGACGCTGCATCGCGAAGCCCCCGATGCCGTAGTGAAGGGCGACGGAGTGTTCGGATTTTCCGAAGACAAAGTCGTCACCTGGACATTCGCTTTGAGCAGTCTGCGGCCGCACTTCGTCATGGTGGATACCTCAACGGGTTTCGCCCATGTGCAGATCTTTGCCGAGGGCGACGCGTTTCAGCTGAAGACTGAATCCACCTCACGGCTGCTGAACAAAGATGGAACCATCGAGAGCACCAGTGTCTGGTCGAATACCGGCAATGCGCGTAATCTGCTGATGTATTTCGATTCGCCGAAGACCGATAACAAAGTGGTGGTGCGTCGCATCGGGAGCGATCTGAAGATGGCCGTGGCCCAGTGTTCGCAATCTTAGGCCGGCAACGTTTTCAGTCACCGCCAGACCAGTGCCACCGGCAGCCCGACCACGTTTGAATACGAGCCCTCGATGCGTTCGATGAACCGCGATGCCAGCCCCTGAATCCCATAGGCTCCCGCTTTGTCCATCGGCTCGCCTGACGCCACATAGTCCTCGATCTCGGCCTGCGCCAGCGGATGGAACCAGACCGCCGTCGCCGCGCAATCTGTAAGCACCCGGTCCCCCTGCCGCAGACAAATGCCCGTCATGACTTCGTGCCGCCTGCCCGCCAGCGCGCGCAGCATACGGACCGCGTCGGCGGCATCCGCCGGCTTGCCCAGGATCTGCCCGTCGAGCACCACCGTTGTATCCGCCGCCAGCACGATTTCGCCAGGCTCGGTCTTCACCGCGCGCGCCTTTTCCCCGGCGACGCGCAATACGTAATCGCGCGCCGCTTCGCACTCGCGCGGCGTCTCATCGATATCCGTCACCCGGACAGTGAACTCGATCCCCGCGGCGGCCAGCAGTTCCGCGCGGCGCGGCGATTTCGAAGCCAGCACCAGCTTCAATGGTTTGCGTAGCTCTTTTCGCCGGCCTCGATGGCAACCGGCAGAATGTTCTGGCGTGGAGGCAGCGGGCACGTCGCGAACGCTGTAAACGCGCAGGGCGGGTTCGTGGCTTTATTGAAATCGAGTTCCACGGTATTGCCTTCAGGCAACACCGCGTAAAGAAAACGCCCCGCTCCATAAGTGGATTTTCCGCTGGTCGCGTCTTTAAACATGAAGAACAACTCGCCGGCCTCGACCACCGGCTCAAGGCGCAGTTGCTTCCCCCGCACAGTGAACTCCGCATAGCCCGGCGAGGGCTCCTGGTCTGTCATCCCCAGAACGTTCGTGATGGCGATCGACTTTGGCTTCGCGTAAGCCACCCACCTGGCCTCAACACGCCATGCTTCACTGCCGGGGAACCATTTGCAGCCGGTGAAATTTCGTCGCGTCTCCGCATTCGGATCGCGCACGCGCACGCCGGTCCTTTCGCCGCGCTCGATCACCGTCACCGCGACGTCCCCGAATTTCAAAACGTCGGGGTGCCCCGTAGTATCGGGCTTCAGCAACTTATTTTCGTAAACCGCCTTGCCGTTGCCGAATGTAACGAGCGCGGTTTTACGGTTCGGCAGAGGAATCGTATTCGCCCCGTCGTGCAGCCAGATCAGGCCCGCCACGGAAAGCCACCCGTCCGGAGCCTTCAGGGAAGCTTCATAACCGGCGCGCCATTGATCCCATGGCCCAGCCGTCGCGGCCTGCATTACAGTGACGTAAGCCGCAGCCACGAAAATCCCCGCCGCCACTATCGACCCGAGCCGCATCTTACCTCAGTTTAGAAAAATCGAGCGGACGCATATACACGCTGTCCGGGTGCTTCACTGTAAGCGACCCGCCCACCTCGGTTTCCGCCCGTATTTTTTTCCATTCGTCGTCCGCCTGGAATGCCGCCCAGTTCTTCGCCGCGTCTTCCTGACTCTTGTGCTCCGCAATGCAGATCACTTCGTTGTTCTTGTTGTCTGTCGGAACCCAATAACCGACAACCTTAATGTCGTGACGTTTGAAAAGCGTCTCAGTCCGGTCGCGGAAGCGCGCTTCGAGCGCATCCAGCTTGCCCGCCGGTGCTGTATAAGTTCGCAGTTCGTACACCTGCGTGGATGACTGCGCATTCAACATGATCGTCGCTCCGGACACGGCCAGGCCGCCGAGAAGAAAAGAGACGATGTGGGCTTTAATCATGCTGTATAAGATATCGCGGGTTCGCAGACCAAACGCGCCAGTAACGCCACCCGGTCCGCGATGCGATCCTCCTGAATGCTCTCGTGCGCCGCGTGCGCGCCTTCGCCCACCGCGCCCAGGCCATCGAGCGTGGGTATCCCCAGCGCCGCTGTAAAATTACCGTCCGAACCGCCGCCCGTAGCCGATTCCTCCAGCGTCACTCCCATGTCCCGCGCCAGCCTGCGCGCTGCCCGATACAGTGCGGCGACTCCCCTGCTCCGCTCCATCGGCGGACGGTTCAGCCCGCCGCTCAGTTCGAGCGAACAGCGCGGATCGAACGGCAGCAGCGCGCGAAACTTCCGTTCGAGCGCCTTGGCGTCGGCGACCCGCGGTACCCGGATGTCGATCTCCGCTGTGGCTTCCGCCGCGATCACGTTGCTCCTCGTGCCCCCCGCGATCACCCCGGGATTCACCGTAATGCCGCGCTTCATATCGGTGAACCATGCGATTGTTTCGATCTGTCTCGCCAGTTCCACCACCGCGCTCGCGCCCTGCGTGAAATCCACGCCCGCATGTGACGCGATTCCGCGCACCCGCAGCGTATAAAACCCGATGCCTTTGCGCGCCGTCTTCACCTTGCCTTCAGGACCGGTGCCCGGCTCCAGCACCAGCACCGCATGGCTCCGGCGCGCCAGCGCTTCTGTCCCCGCGCGCGATGCCCTGCTGCCGGTCTCTTCATCGGGATTCACCAGCAGCACCGCGTCATGCGGCGCCGCGAGTTCCAGCTCTCCCAAACCCCGCATGGCAAACACGAAGAACGCGAGGCCCGCCTTCATATCCAGAACGCCCGGCCCCCAAATCCGCCCCTGCGCCCGCCGGAATGGCATGGTCCGCAGGGTGCCGAGGGGCCACACCGTATCCGCATGTCCCAGCGCCAGCACTTGCCCTTTTTTTGCGCGGCCCGGCAGCCGGAACCGGCAAGCCAAAGCCCCGCCCGGCGTCGTTTTACACGTGGCGATATCGGAAACCGCGTCGGCAAGAACGTCCATCAGGCGCTTCACGTGTACCGGCGAATCGCTCGGCGACTCGCACACCACCAGTTCGCGGATGAGTTTTACGATTGCAGGCTGCTGCCTGCGCGACCAGGCCAGTAAAGGGTCCATCACTTCAGATTGTCTTCGAAAAAAGCGGTTTCCGCTTCGAGCAGTTGCTTCCGCTCCAGACCTCCCACCCCGTGCGTCTTCTGCGGATACACCAGCATAAAAAACTTTTTGCCGGCCTGCTCCAGCGCCTCCGCCATTTGAACCGAGTTCTGGAAGTGCACGTTGTCGTCTTCAATGTTATGAATCATCAGCAGCTTCGTGCCTTCCATGGCCGCGGCGGCGGGAATCGGCGAAGTGCGTTCGTAGGCTTCCGGATTCTCCTGCGGCAGCCCCATATACCGCTCGGTATAGATGCTGTCGTAGTTTCGCCAGTTCGTTACCGGCGCGCCCGCGATCGCGGCCTGAATCAGACCCGGCGCCCGCGTGATCGTATAGAGCGTCATGAACCCTCCGTAACTCCACCCATAAAGTCCGATGCGCGCCGGGTCCACGAAGCCGCGCCCTGTCAGCCAGGCAAGGCCCGCTTTCTGGTCGTTGAGTTCGTGTTCCCCCAAATCGCGATACACCACCGCTTCGAATTTGTGCCCGCGCCCGGCCGACCCGCGGTTATCCAGTTGCCAGACCACAAAACCCCTCTGTGCCAGCGCCTGCTCCCAGCTCACGCCGCTCCACGCATCCCTGACGGATTGCACGCCGGGGCCGCCGTAGACCATCGCAATAGCCGGATATTTCTTCGCCGGATCGAATCCGGCCGGCTTGATCAGCCGTCCGTAAAGCACCGTGCCGTCCGCCGCTTTCAGCTGCACGATCTCGGCAGGTAAAATCTCGAACCCCGCCGCTGCAGCGTCGGGCGCGCGGAATTCCCGCAACTCGTCCCCGTCGCCTTTGAAAAGGGTACGCCGCGGCGGGTTTGTCAGGCTGTTCCAGTCGTCCATGTAATAGGCCGCGCCCGGGGCCAGCGAAATCGCGTGCACCCCGGCAGTCTTCGTGAGCCGCTGCCGGGTCCCTCCCTCCAGGCCGACCGCGTAAAGCTGCGCCTGTGTGGGGCTTTCTTCATTTGAAATAAACAGGACCCGCCGGCGCGCCTCGTCAATGCCGGCGATGCTCCCCACTTCCCAGTTGCCCGCCGTCAGTTGCTCCTGCGTTTTCCCATCGATCCCGCATAGATAAATGTGCCGGAAACCCGTACGCTCGCTGGTCCAGACGAACTGCCTGCCATTGGCCAAAAATCGGGGCTCGCCCCTGACATTGATCCATTGCGGATCTTCTTCATGCAGCACCGCGTGCGATATGCCTGTAGCCGTATCGGCCAGCAGCAGGTCCAGCTTGTTCTGCACCCGGTTCAGCCGCTCCGCCAGAATCCCCTGGCTGTTCGGCGCCCAGACCACGCGGGCCGGCAATTGGTCGCGAGGGTCCCCGAAGTCCATCCATTTCGTCGCGCCGCCCGTGGCCGGCACAATCCCCAGGCGCACCTCGGCATTCGGCTCTCCGGCTTTCGGATAGCGTTCCGGTTCCACTACGCCGCGCACGTTCAATAACGACACCTGCGGATACACCGGCTCCCGCGCCGTATCGAACTGCAGATAGGCGATCGAGCGGCTGTCGGGCGACCACCAGTGCGCCGTGTCAAGATCCAGTTCTTCCGGGTAAACCCAGTCGGTCTGCCCATTCAGCAGGGTGTCGGTGCCGGAGGTCGTCAGCCGCGTGACCGCTTTCGAAGCGATTTCCAGCGTGTAAAGATCCGGCCCGCGCCGGAAAGAAACGAACCGGTTGTCGGGTGAAAGTTTGGGGTCGCGCTCCGCTTCGGAGGTCTGAGTCAGGGGCTCGAACCGGCCTTTCGGGACATCCACGATAAAGAGATCGCCCGCCGCCGCGACCAGCAGGCGCCTGCCATCCGCGAACCACTGGATCTCGCGCTCACCCACGTGCCTGTTGGTCCAGTCGAAAACCGCCGGCGCGGGGTTGGGAACAGCCGCCTGTTGCAGTTTGTCCATATCGACGATGACGCGCTCCTTCCCGGAGCGCACTTCGTAAAGCAGGATCTGGCCCTTCTCATTGACTACGAAACGCTCGCCATCGGCCGCCCAGACGATTTTCGGCGTCGAATGCGCAGGCGCGTCCTTTACCGCCTCCAGCGTGACCGGTTTTTGCGCGGCCGCCGCCAAACCGGCCAGCACTAGAACGGTTGCGAGAGCTCGGACCATTCCAGCCATTGTATGGGAATGTCTTATCCCATACGCTTCGACACGCCGATTTCGATGCCGGTTTCTTCGAGGCGGTAGACTGATTACAGCGCTACTTATGAATTCCAAAGCTGCCGCCATCCTTGCCAACCCCCAGCCCTGCGGCCACATCGTTTTTCCCTACACCCAGGATTGGCAGGTTGCCGACGCGGTGTGTCTCTTCGCTTCAGCCGGCCTGAAAACCGGCGCTGCCGTGGTTCTCGTCGTGACCGAAACGCACTGCGCGCAAATTTCAGATCGCCTCCGCGCCCAGGGCTTTGACGTGGCTGCGCTTCTCGCGTCCGGCCAGTTGATTTGCGAAGATGCGGCGACTCTGCTCAGTTCTTTTTTCTTCGATGGCGTAATAGACGAATCCCGCTTCAAGAAAAAAATAGGCGAGGCCATCCAGCGCGCCCGCTGGGGCTCCGGCCAAAAGCGGGAAGTCCGGATCTTCGGCGAAATGGTCGATCTCATCTGGCAACCCTGGCCCAAAGCCACTGAGCGCCTGGAAGAGCTCTGGAACCACGTCATCGAGGAACACGCCGTGCCTCTGCTTTGCGCTTACGCTCTGGGCGGCAGCAGACCCGCTGAACTTCCCGCGGCTCTGGCCCACCTGCATTCCCATCATCTGGATCGGCAGCCCGTTATCGCGGGCGCGTGATCTTCCCCGCACCTTTTAAAGACAGATGTGCGACGGGGTACGCCAGGAGCCAGCCTGGTGTACACTCACCCTGTATAAACTACGTGCGTCGCACATTGTTCCACACAATCGTTATATAGACTTTTGCGGGACTTTTAAGGAGCCTTTCGTTGACACCGACTGCCAGTAACGAGCTAGCCGAAATTATCGGCAAACGAGAGAAAGAAATCACCGCCCAGTGGCTGGAAATCCAGAATAAATCGGAAGGGCGCAAATCCCGCGCCGAGCAGCAGGAAACGGTTCGCGAATCGCATAGCTTCATGAGCGCCCTGAAGTCGGCCGCTCAAACCGAAAAGCTCGACGATATCTCCGGCGCCGGCTGGGCGCCGATAAAAGAACTGCTGGCCGACCTTTCCTCCCGCCGCGCCAGAGGCGGATATTCCCCTACGGAAACGGCGTCGTTTGTTTTTTCTCTGAAAGAACCTTTGTTCGCCGCGGTGCAGCAGGAATCCGGTAAGAACCCCGAGAAGCTTCTCGCGGCGATATGGCAGACTACCACCCTCCTCGACAAGCTGGGCCTCGTAACCATGGAGAGTTACCAGCGCACCCGCGAAGAAGTGATCGCGCGGCAGCAGGAAGAGTTGATGGAGCTCTCGACCCCTGTCGTGCGGCTCTGGGAAAACATCCTGGCGCTCCCGCTGATCGGCACCCTGGACAGCGCGCGCACCCAGATCGTGATGCAGAACCTTCTCGACGTTATCGTCCAGACACGCTCCGACTTTGCCATCATCGACATCACAGGCGTTCCCGTGGTGGATACGCTCGTTGCTCAACACCTCCTGAAAACCGTCGCGGCGGCCCGCCTGATGGGCGCCGATTGCCTGATCAGCGGCATCCGTCCCCAGATCGCCCAGACCATCATCCACCTCGGCGTCGACCTCAGCGCAGTAACCACCAGGGCAACTTTGGCCGACGCCTTCGCGGTGGCTCTGAAACGCAGCGGGTATTCTATAGTTCGCACCGGCAAAACGCAGACCGGCACACCCGCGGATAACGGCCAGGCCTGACCTGTGGAGAGAATTCCGATTCTGAAGATGGGCAGATTTCTGCTCGTCACCATCCAGGTGGACATGCACGATCGCCTCGCCCTCACCCTGCAGGACGATCTCACGGCGCAAATAGTCCGGCACAACACCAAAGGCGTGCTCATCGATATCTCGGCGCTCGAAATGGTGGATTCGTTTATCGGCAGAATGCTGGGCACCATCGCCTCCATGGCGCATCTGCTCGACGCCGAAACGGTGGTTGTCGGGATGCAGCCCGCTGTCGCCATCACGCTGGTCGAACTCGGTCTTTCACTGAAGGGCATACGCACCGCTCTTGATGTCGAAAAAGGCATGGTGACGCTGCGGGAGGCCCTCTCTGACAAAGGAGAGAGGGTGGATGCGGGTTACTAATACCGAATCGCTGCCCCTTCGAACCTCAGAGGATATCGTCATCGTTCGGCAGGCCGTGCGCAGACAGTCGGTGACTCTTGGGCTGGGTCTGGTGGATCAGACCAAGTTCGTCACTGCGGCCAGCGAGTTGGCCCGCAACACGGTCGATTACGGCAGGGGCGGAACCGTGCAGATCGAGATCGTTCATAACGAGCGCAAAGCCGGAATCCGCCTGACATTCGAAGACCAGGGGCCGGGCATCGCCGATATCACTCTGGCCATGACGGACGGCTATACTTCGGGCAGCGGTATGGGACTCGGATTGTCCGGGGCAAAAAAACTGTCGCATGAATTCGAGATCTGGTCGCAGCTGGGCGAGGGCACCAGAATCTCGATTCTGCGATGGAAGTAAACGGTTTCGAACATGGACGCCTCCGTTCGCATCCCGATAGACCACACAAGCCAGTGCTTCGGAGCGCGCCGCGCCGCCCTGGACATGGCGGGGAAGCTCGGTTTTTCGGAGGTATGCGCCGGCCGGGTGGGTATCGTGATCACCGAGGTCTGCACCAACATTCTGAAACACGCCGGGCGCGGTGAGGTTTTGCTGCGCGCAGGGGATACCGACGGGGCCCATGCCTCTCTCGAACTGCTGGCGCTCGACAAAGGCCCCGGCATGGAGAATGTGGAAAAATGTCTGGCCGATGGGTATTCGACCGGCAGTTCAGGACAGGGTGGTGGCATGGGTCAGGGCCTGGGCGCCATCCAAAGGCTGTCCGACGAATCCGATTTCTATTCCGTGCCGGGGGAAGGCGCCGCGGTCCTTGCCCGCTGGAATCCTGAGCCCGCTAAAACAGCTCCCGCCCGCTACGGCGCAGACTCCGTACTTACGGTCGGCGCCGTCAACGTGTGTAAGCACGGTGAAGAAGTCTGCGGCGATTCCTGGGGGATCGAGGAGCGGGATGGCGTTTACACCATTCTGGTCGCGGACGGTCTGGGCCACGGGCCCGAGGCTCGCCAGGCTTCGCTCGCGGCCGTTCACATCCTGCGCGGCAACAGCGACAAGCCCCCGGCCATGCTGATCGATCTGGCGCACAAAGCACTGCGCAGTTTACGCGGCGCCGCCGTATCGGTTGTCCGCCTCGATCCCGCGGCCGGCCGGCTGAGTTTTTCCGGTCTGGGAAATGTAGCGGCGCAAATTTATCTGGGGACCGACCGCAGCCAGCACCTGGTTTCAGTGAACGGCACGGCCGGACACCACGCGGCCAGTATTCGCGAATTTGCCTACACATGGCCATCCAACGGAATTCTCATCGTGCATTCCGACGGACTCGCCACCGGCGCCAGACTCAATGCGAATTTCGGGCTGGCACAGCACGACCCCGCGCTGATCGCCGGCGTGCTCTATCGCGACTTCGCGCGCGGCCACGACGACGCCACCGTGGTGGTCGCCAAAGCCGCATAAACCGTATGGCGCGCGCGATTCTCTCCTCCGAAATCCGAAGCGAGCGCGATACCGTGAATGCGCGGCAACGGGCCCGTCAACTCGCCCGGCTGCTCGGCTTCGAGACGCAGGACCAGACTCGTATCTCGACGGCCGTTTCGGAAATTGCGCGTAATGCGTTCAATTACGCGAGCGGCGGCAGGGTTGAATTCCTTCTGGAAGGCCAGACCAGGCCGCAGGTTTTCATCATAAAGATCAGCGATCGCGGCCCCGGCATCCCGAACCTCGCGGATATTCTCGACGGGAGCTACGAATCGAAGACCGGGATGGGCCTCGGAATCATCGGCTCGAAACGTCTGATGGACGGGTTCCATGTGGAAACGGAAGCCGGGGCCGGAACCACTGTCGTTTTGTCCAGGCTCGTGCCGAATCGGGCGGCGCTGATTTCCGACGAAGAGATCTACCGCATTGCAGACACGCTCGCCAGCGAACGGCCCCAGGACCCGGTGCAGGAACTCCAGTATCAGAATCGGGAGCTCATGCAGGCGCTCGATGAAATCCGCAGGCGGCAGCAGGAACTCACCCGCGTCAACCGCGAACTGGAAGATACGAACCGTGGCGTAGTCGCGCTCTATGCCGAACTGGATGAAAAGGCCGACCACCTGCGCCGCGCCGACGAGCTGAAATCGAAGTTCCTTTCGAACATGAGCCATGAATTCAGATCCCCTCTGAATTCGATCCTTGCCCTGAGCGGTCTGCTGCGCGACCTGTCCGACGGGCCTCTCACGCCCGAACAGGAGCAGCAGGTCGCTTACATACGAAAAGCCGCCCAGGATCTGCTGGAGCTGGTGAACGACCTGCTCGATCTCTCCAAAGTGGAAGCCGGCAAGCTTGATGCGCGTCCCATCGAATTCGAGATCGCCGATCTGTTTGCGGCCCTCCGCGGCATGTTGCGCCCGCTTCTGCTGAATCACGCCGTCGATCTTGTTTTCGAGGAATCCGGCCACCTCCCGCCTCTCTTTTCCGATGAGGGCAAGATCTCCCAGATCCTGCGGAATTTTATTTCAAACGCCCTGAAGTTTACCGAGCGGGGAGAAGTGCGCGTCTCCGCGTGGATGCACGACGAAAACGATGTGTGCCTCTCCGTCACCGACACCGGGATCGGGATCGCCCCTGGCGACAGGGAATTGATCTTCCAGGATTTCATGCAGGTGGACAGCCCGCTCCAGCGCCGCGTGAAAGGTACCGGCCTCGGTCTCCCGCTTTCGAAAAAGCTGGCTGCATTTCTGGGCGGATCTGTTGAATTGCAGAGCGAACCTGGGAAAGGAAGCACGTTCATCCTGCGTGTCCCCAGAGTCTACAGCGATTCCAGTCAGCCCGAGATCGTTTTCCCCGCGCGCGCCCATGAGGATTTGGCCGGGCGGCCCGTTCTCGTGGTTGAAGACGATCCCGACGCTGTTCTTACGTACAGAAGTTACCTTCGCGACTCCGCTTTTTACGTTCTGCACGCGGCGACATCGCGGGAGGCCGAAAAGCTTCTCAATCAAACCGCCCCCTGCGCCATCATTCTGGATGTCATGCTGCGATCCGAAGACACCTGGAAGATGATGGTCGCGCTCAAGCACGACCCGCGAACGGCATCCATCCCCGTGATCGTGGCCAGCACACTGGAAGATCGGGCAAAAGGTTTCCACCTGGGCGCCGCCGCTTACCTCGTGAAGCCTGTTGGGCGAGCGGATCTCCTCAAGCAGCTCCGGGAACTGACGGGCGAGGCGGACCGCGAAAAAATTCTGATCATCGACGATAACGAAGTCGACCGGTATCTGCTGCGCCAGCATTTGCGCAACCTGCCGCTCTCGATTTCAGAGGAATCGGCGGGCATGGAAGGCGTGGCCCGGGCCGTCCGTATGCGGCCGAGCCTGATCTTTCTCGATCTGACCATGCCGGATATGACAGGTTATGAGGTTGTCGACGAACTGAAGCGCCGCCCTGAAACCAGCGAGATTCCGATTGTTCTTGTCACTTCCCGCACACTTTCGGATTATGAACGCCAGCGCCTCACAGAACAGTGTGCGGCCATACTCGGCAAGAATAATCTGACTGAAGCGATTCTCGGCGAAACTATGCGTCGTATCCTGAAAAGCGCGGTCCCACAATCCCAATGATCGAAGTCATCCCTCAGGAATGTCTGATATTGAACGTGGACGACTACATCCCCGGGCGGTACGCGCGCACCAAACTGCTGCGGCAAGTGGGCTACCCCGTCATTGAAGCGGGGTCCGGCCGCGAAACTCTGGAATTGGTCGGGCAGCACAAGCCCATTTTGATCCTGCTCGATGTCAACCTGCCGGATTTCAGCGGCTTCGATGTCTGTAAGCAGTTGCGCGGCAATCCGCAGACGGCAGCCACCACGATTCTTCATATCTCGGCCTCCTCGATTCTGACCCGGCATCAGGTGAACGGTCTCGAATCCGGAGCGGACGGTTATCTTGTCGAGCCCGTGGAACCCGCGGTGCTGCTGGCCACGGTACATGCCTACCTCCGCGCCCGGCGGGCCGAAGAAGAGCTGCGCAAATCCAACGAGGAGCTGCGCTGGTTCTCTTACCGCGTGGGCCACGATTTAAACGAGCCGCTGCGGACCATTACCACTTACGCGCAATTGCTCAGGCTTCGTCTTGGCGGCGAACAGCCGGCTGAAGTCACGAAGCTTCTCGACTTCATTGCGGAGGGAGCTATTAAGGCCCATTTTTTTATGGATGGCCTGCTTCAGTATTCGCAGGCCGCCGCCAGGCAGAGCGACCCTGGCCCTGTCGACGTGGAGGGCCTGCTCGCCAGCGTCAGGCAGAACCTGGACTCTGCGATCCGCGAAAGCGGCGCGCGGATCACCAATGACCCGCTTCCTTCCATCAAAGGCAGCGATCAGCTCGAGTACGTGTTTCAGAACCTGATCAGCAACGCGATCAAGTACAGGCGCAAGGGCGTGGCGCCGGAGATCCACGTGGGCGTGAAGAGCGATGGGACGAACTGGCTGTTTGCCATCAGCGACAACGGTATTGGCATCGAGCCGCAATTCCGCGGCCAGATTTTCGAAATTTTCCGCCGCCTGCATGGCCACGACATCCCCGGCAGCGGCATCGGTCTCGCGCTCGCCCGCCGCATTGTGGAATCGCATGGTGGCCGGATCTGGGTCGATTCCGAGGAGGGCAAAGGCTCTACCTTTTACGTCCGCCTGCCCGTGGAACCCATCACAGTGCCCGGCCAGCGCGCCTGATCCCTATTCCGGTAGCCGCGCCAGCGCCCAGCGGGCGTGTTCGGCGATGAGCGCGTCTTCGGAAGCGGCAAGTCTGGTCAGCGGCTCGCGGAATTTGCGCAGGCCGGAATTGCCCATGGCGACCGCCACATTGCGCAGAAAGCCGCGGTACTTCGCCCGGCTGACGGGCGAGTGCCGGAACATTTCGCGGAACTCGGTTTCATCGATAGAGGCCATGCGCTCCAGAGACGGCGCAAATTCGCGCGGGGCGAAATCGGATGCACCCTGCAATGCGGCGCGGGAATTCCAGGGGCATACGTCCTGACAGATGTCGCAACCGAAGAGCTGGTGGCCGGTGGCGGCCCGATGCTCTGCCGGGATGCTGCCGCGCAACTCGATTGTGAAGTAAGAGATACATCGGGTTGCTTCAAGTTCAAAACCGCCCTCCGGTGAAGGTGTGATCGCATCCGTGGGGCAGGCGTCGATACAGCTGGTGCAGGTGCCGCAGCGGTCGGGCGGCGGGCTGTCGGGCTCCAGGCGGAGAGTGGTCAGTAGTTCGCCCAGAAAGAACCAGGAACCCAGTTTTTGATCGATGAGACACGTGTTCTTACCGATCCAGCCGAGCCCCGCCCGGTGCGCCCATGAGCGCTCCAGCAGCGGGGCCGTATCGACACATATTCGGGATGTGAATTGCTCTACTTCCTTTAGCTTACGGTCGAGCCCTTCAAGTTTCGCTCGAAGTAAGTCGTGGTAGTCGCCGCCCCACGCATACCGGGAAATCCACCCGCGTTCCCGATCCGCGAAGCGCGTCGAATACGGCTCCGGTCCGTTGTAAACCAAGCCCACGCAAATCACCGACTGAACGCCGGGCAACAGCTGCGCCGGGTGGCTGCGAACTTCGGCTCGATGGTCGGTCAGGTAGCGCATTTCACCCGCCGACCCGCGCGAAACCCAGCTGCGGAATCTGCCGAAATCGGGTGACTCTCCCGCTGCCGCAACCCCGGCGAGATCGAAGCCGCATTCGGACGCTAAGTCATGGACGATACGGCTATTTATCACGATTTCCAATCGCCCGGGATTCCGTTGGATCGCGTCTCGCCCCATCCAACCCGGCCCAGGCGCAGTTCAATGGTTTCGTATCGCTCTCTCACCGGCATAGTACTACCCTGAACAAGATAGCGAATATTGCGGCTTCAGCGGCATCAGCAGAGGAGATTCAGACGAATGCATAAACCAATCAAGTACGCCGAAAAAGCGGTAACGGTAGCGGCGGGCGCGGCATGGAAGGTTTTCAACACTTTCAATTCCATCAAACCCAACCCTTCTTTTACCCCGAAATGGTCTGAAAAGCCTCTTTTGAAGTCCTGGGAAAAGCAGAAACCGCCGCTGGGCTGGCCGCGCACGACCGACTCCCTGTGCCCGAAGTGCGTGCCTGAGATTCGCAACAAGATTGTGAACGGCGAACTGCCCGTCGAAATCCTGAAGAACGAAAAGGTCGGCGAGATCAAAGCGCAGATCGTTTCGAAAGACGGCAAAATCCTGATGGTGAAGGATTGCGCGATCCACGGTCACTTTGAAGATGTGATGGCCATCGACACGGAATTCTTCGACCATCTCGAAAAGGTATTCCCGGGCCGCGACATCCGCGCCCACAACGATAAAGAATTACACAACCACGGCTCCAGCACAGTAACGCACGGCCGCGGCTCGGTGCTGACAATCGATCTGACGAACCGCTGCAACATGATGTGCGACCCCTGCTTCATGGACGCCAATCAGGTCGGCTTCGTGCATGAGCTGACGTGGGAAGACATCCAGACCATGCTGGACAACGCCATCTCGATTAAGCCGAGGCGGCAGATGTCAGTGCAGTTCTCGGGCGGCGAGCCCACGCTTTCGCCTTTCTTTCTGGACGCGGTGCGTTACGCGCGCAAAGTCGGTTACAACAGCGTGCAGGCGGCGACGAACGGTATCGAGTTCGCCAAGAGCCCGGAATTCTGCCGCAAGTCCGCTGAAGCCGGTCTGCGTTATGCGTATCTGCAGTTCGACGGAATCGGCAATGCCGCCAACTCTCATCGGGCGGTGGGGAACCTGTTCGACGTGAAACTGCGGGCCATCGAGAATCTGCACTCGAACGGCGTCGATATCGTGCCGGTGATCACGATCATCAACGGCGTGAACAACGAGCAGGTGGGCGCGGTGATTCAGTTCGCGCTGGATAATCCGAAGAAGATTTCGTTTCTCTCGTTCCAGCCGGTGTCGTTCACGGGCCGCGACGAAGAGGTGACCGACGAACGCCGCATGGCGCAGCGCTATACGCTGTCGCACCTGGCGCATGACGTGAAGAATCAGGTCGGAATGGGCGTGCCGGCGCGTGACTGGTTCCCGATATCCTTCATGAGCACCTTCTCCGACTGGGCCGATCTGATCCACGGACCGGCGGCCGACTGGGGCCAGCTGAGCTGCGGTTGCCATCCGAACTGCGGGATCGGCATGGCGGTGATGATCGATAAAGAAACGAAGGAATTTCGCCCGGTGACCGCGTTCCTCAATGCGGAACAGCTGGCGAAAGACGTGGCGGCGGTGAACGATGCCGCGCGCGGCAAGACGCTGTCGGTGATCGGCGTGGCGCTCGCGCTGCTCCGCAACTACAACCCGATGGAAGCGCCCAGCACGTTCAAGCTGACCGATCTGCTGCAGAAGTTCGACAAGTGCTTCGGGGCTACCGACCGCAACTATGGCAAGGTTACCGGCGACCGCACGTTTGACGATATCGAAAAGCGCCGCAAGGACCGCTGGAACTTCCTGTTCATCGCGGGCATGTGGTTCCAGGATCTGTTCAACTACGATTTCCGGCGCACCGAGCAGTGCATCATTCCTTACGCCACGCAGGAAGGCGAGATCAGCTTCTGCGCGTATAACACGGGCGTGGGCTGGCGGAACATTATCGAGAAGATGCATATGACCGCCACGCTGACCAAGTGGTACGAAGAGAAGGGCCGCCACGAGATCATCGCGGGCGGCAAAAACGTGAATCTGTCGTCGAAGGACCATTCGCTGATCCTGAACATGACCGCGGTGAATGCGGATATTCAGCACGATCTGGACAGCCAGGGAATTGCGAAGACGGCGCGCGAAGAGAAGCTCCGCAAGCGCAATACGGAAATGGCGAAGAAAGCGGCGGAAGACGCCCGGATGGCAAAGCTCTATCGCGAAGTGGTGCTGAAAGAGAAGCCGGTCGAGAACGGATTTGTGCCGGTGGATATGCTGGGCGGCATCAAGCCCGCGGCAAAGAAGGAAGTGGAAGCGGAGAAGGAAGTCGGCAGCTTCGGCGACTAACTGAGACCGCGATTGCTTCGACGAAGGGCCGCCGGTTCGCTGGCGGCCTTTTTTTATTGCCCCCGCCAATGACCCATATTCCCATACTTATTAATACGGTAATATGGGTCTGTGAAGACGACCGTCGAAATTAACGATGCGCTGCTGGATCGCGCCAAACAGATGGCGGCTTTACGCGCCACCACTCTGCGCGACTTAATCGAAGAGGGCTTGCGCACCGTGATCGAAACCAGGCAGGATAAGCCTTTTAAACTTCGCGATGCTTCATTCGGCAAAGGGGGGATGGTTCGGCGTCTCAAGTGGGACGAAATTCGGGACGAAATTTATGAAGGGCGGGGCGCTTGATCGCTGTCGATACCAACATTCTTGTCTACGCTCATAGATCCGATTCGGATTTTTTCGGCGCTGCTTCCGCGGCGATTCGAAAATTGGCTGAGAGCTCTGAGCAATGGGCAGTTCCCTGGCCCTGCATACATGAATTTCTCGCAGTGGTGACCAATCCCCGGATATTCAAAGCGCCGACACCGATCGGCGCGGCGATTCAACAGGTCGACACGTGGCTTGAATCGCCAGGCCTGACGCTGATTGGTGAATCCCGGCATTACTGGCGGAACCTGACCGAAGCTTTAACAGAGGGGAAAATTGCCGGCGGCAAAGTACATGACGCCAGAATTTCCGCAATCTGCCGCTCGCACGGAGTGCGCGAGTTGTGGACCGCGGACCGGGATTTCAGCAGAATTCCCGGAGTGAAGACCAGGAATCCGCTATTAGCTGGCAAGACACGTCGTTAAAAATTGTGTGGAATAGCTAAACCGCTGTAGCGGCCCGCGATTCGGCGAGGGCTTCCACGGCTTTCAGGTCGACGCCTTCCCAGCGGGCCACCACCGCGGCCGCGAGGCAGTTGCCGAGGAGGTTTACAGATGTGCGCGCCATATCCATGAGCGTGTCGACTCCGAGGATCACCGCGACGCCTTCGATGGGAAGGTTAAAAGTCGCGAGGGTGCCCGCCAGAATGACAAGCGAGGCGCGGGGCACGCCCGCCACCCCCTTGCTCGTGAGCATCAGGGTGAGCATCATGACCAGCTGCGTGGTGAAGGGCAGGTGTACCCCGGCGGCCTGCGCGACGAACATGGCAGCCAGCGCAAGATAGAGTGTCGAGCCATCGAGATTGAAGCTGTAGCCGGTGGGGAGCACGAAGGCCACGATATGCTTCGGCACCCGAACGCTTCCATATTTTCAAGCGCGCTCGGGAGCGCGGATTCGCTCGACGACGTCGAAAACGCCAGCAAGAACGGCTCCCGCACATAGCGGAGAAAACGGCGGAGTGGAATCTTAGCCAGCTTAGTCACCGCGCCAAGCACGACTACGACGAAAAAAATCTCAGCTCCGTAGAGCGTGAGTACCAGTTTGCCCAGGTTCCGGAGTATGCCGATTCCCCTTTCTCCGATCGTCGCCGCCATCGCGCCAAAGACACCGAACGGCGCGAAGAGCATGATGTAACTGGTGTACCGGAACATCACTTCCGAAAGCGACTCGCAGAGTTCCACCACGGGCCGGGCTTTCAGCCCCACGGTTGCGCAGGCGGCCCCGAATATGAACGCGAAGACCACGATCTGCAGCACTTCGCCCCTGGCCATCGAATCGATGATGCTGGTGGGGAACGTATGTTCGAGAATCTGCGAGAAGCCGGCGGTGGGCTGCGCGACGCCCGCTCCCGCGCCCTTCTGTAACTGCACGCCGATGCCAGGCTTGACCAGGTTCACGGCGCCGAGTCCGACGAACAGGGCAATTGTAGTGACGATCTCGAAGTAGAGGATCGCTTTGCCGCCGATGCGGCCCATGGTCTTCACGTTGCCCGCGCCGGCGATGCCGGACACGAGAGTGCTGAAGAGCAGCGGGGCAATGATGGATTTGATCAGGCGAAGGAAGATCGTGCCCAGGATCGCGAAGTTTACTGCCGGTCCGGGAGCCACCGCGCCGAAGGCCACTCCCGCAACCAGCGCGATGATGATCCAGGCAGTTAACGATATGCGTTTCACGGTCGGCTCCTTTGCGTCAGGATTGCGTCACACCGGGCCGCGAGGCGAAGGCAGATAAATACAAATAAGGTTGCCCGAATCTATTTTGTAATTGTAGATGAAGGTCAGTGCGACGGGCGGAGACACAGCCCGGTAACATGAGCTGAATCCGGATACAGTTCAGATAGACGAGGGATAACTTGCGACGCGCCGGCCCATGTGGGCTGCGAAATCATAAACGGCGGGAAAATCGTCCGGCTCGAGTTCCGGGTAGTCGTCAAGGATTTCCCGCTCCGTCATTCCCGCTGCGAGCCAGCTCAACACATCCCAAACAGTGATGCGGAGCCCACGCACACAGGGTTGACCGGACCGCTTCCCGGGCTCGATCCTGATGCGAGCAGTCATGATCCGAGAATAACACCAGCTTAACTGGTTGATGACCCGGAAGCAGCAATATTCAGTTGGCAAAGATCAGACGGCCGGAGCACTTCTCAGGGACGGCCTGAATCGAAACATAAATCCAAAACCAGCGCTTATGCGAGGGGTTGCGGGCTGGAGTTCTGCACGGTTTGGGGCGGTAGAGTTGGGATTGCCGGTTCCGAGAAGGCGCTCATGACGTACGCGGTGGCGGGCTGGCCAAACGAAGCCGATTCTTCGTTAACCTGAACTTTTTCAGTGGCTTGGAGGGCAGCCGCTTCTTCGGCTTTGCGGATGGTTTGGAGGCGTTCGAATTCCTTCTGGTATTGGAGGAGCTGCTTTGAGAGGCGGGCTTCGTAGCGGCCGAGGAGGTCGAAGGCGGGGGCATCCTCTTTCCAGGCCAGAGTCTGGGCGTACATGGATTCGACACGTTCGTCGTCGGGGGCGTCTCTTTCAAGCTGGCACATGTCGAAATTGAGCATGTTGTTTTCAATGGCCGTGATGCGGTTCAGGCGGAAGTTGAGGTCGATGATTTTCTGCGCGATCTGGCGTTCGGGTTCGGTTTGCGGCTTGAGGTCGGCCAGCATGGCTGTGCTGCGCTCCTTGTAAGAGGCGTATTACGTTCATCGCTTCGCATGACTGGACGACGGTTTGCCGTTGCCGCACTCGCGGTCTGCACGGCGTCCATTCGAGTGCGTGATCAACGGGCTACAAGCCGACTTATCGTTCCCTATGGAACAGACCGAAGCGGCACGGACCCCGGCAGGCGGTTCACATGCGAGACTCTGGCGGCATTGGGCGTTCCGTGCCCCTCCCAAGGGCTGGAACCGACGCTTATCACCGGAGAAGATCAGTCCGAGTTCACGCTGTCGAAGGAATGGCTCGAACTCCACTACTCGTGCTGACGCGCGACGGCGGGAAATGCGTACTCTGCGGGCGCGGGCAGCAGACGGCGTGAAGCTTCAGGTCGATCACATCAGCCGCGAGCCTTTTCCCGAGCTGGTGCCCGATCCCGACAACATGCAGGCGCTCTGGCGAGCGGTGCAACATCGGCAAAGGCGATTGGGACCAGCCCGATTGGCGATCGGCGGCCTAAAACGCCTATCCTGAATATTTATAAAGGAATCGGATCAGGATGGACGACGCTCGTCGGCGTGTCAAGTTAGCAAACCTAAATCACCTTCGCGAAGAGATCGTCGCTCAGGACAGACTCCTCGAAGAGGTCGCGAGAAAAAGCGCCGACTGGCAGGGTGCTTCCGATGAGGTAATGGCGACTCTGCGCGGCCTATTCGACGAGTTGCGGAAGGCTTTGCCGCGGAAGCAAGTTGCCTTGAGGCAGCTCCAACAAAAGGCGGAGGTTTTCGATATCCTGCAAAGGCATGCTCGGCAGAAAATGCCGGCATGCCCAAATCGAAACGTAAGCGCAACCCCAAAACACTTCTGCGACTTCCTGATCTGGAACAGTCCAGATCCGCAGTTCTCAACAGCCTCACATCCCCAAGCTCGCAACGCGCGTACGACCACGCCATTCGCGACTTCATTGACTGGTATTGCTCGGAGCCACGGCTCGCTTTCAACAGGACCGTCGTCACTCGCTACCGCATCAATCTGGAACAGGAGCGCTACGCTGCATCGACCAAACGATCGTAGACCTTTGGCGCGAAAACCCGTAACGTTTCAATTCCGAAGAGGTCAACTGCGTTGACCTCATAGTGGCCACCTTTTGACCGGAATACGCCGGCATGAAACGCGAGGGACGACAGATATCGATTCACATCTCTCGGCGTTTCAAAAAACACTGCCATGCCTTCTCGATACAAGCCGATCCAGCGTTCCATATCAAAATGCTTTGCAAACTGAGGATCCGCGAGGAGTCGATCCAACCCTGATGTCAACAGGCGAGCGATCTGCGTGGGCAGGATTCGCGGCATGTGAAGAGGCACCTGGACTATCTTTTCGAGGAATTCTTCAGCGGTGTCCGGAGCAATTTCCTTGAGCGCATTCACAACGGATTCACGCCTTGCGAGGATCAGGTAGACCAGATGGGGAAAGTCCGCGGTGGCTTTGACAAGCTGAATCATCTGTCTGACCTCAGGGGCCGTGAGACGGTCTAGATCATCCAGCACGACGAGCACCGGGCGCGGGAGCGATTTCAGTGCGTCTGGAACCGCCGCCTTGAGTTCCGATGTGCTCTTTTCTTGTATCCTCTTTGCTTGGGCCTCAAGCCCCTCTCCCCCCTCTTTTGCGAGCTTGCCTGCCCTTTCCATGGCTTCACCCGCCGCATAGAGGGAAGCTCCGGCCGCTGGCGTCGCGAGTAGCCCGGCGAGGAGTGCGCTCGATTTTGCTATCGAGCCACCGATGTTAAGTACGCTGGAATATGCTTTCCACTTCGCGCCCCGCGCTTCAGCCGCCTTTTTGTCCTCTTTCCCAGCGGGCCGCTCGATAACCTTTCCTATCTCGTCGAAGAAAGCACTCAGGAGT
>JALYHT010000014.1 GCA_030776225.1 Acidobacteriota bacterium
CAGCGCCATCAACAGGGATTTCACGGCTGGAACTCCAATCCGACAGCCTGACCCGCAAGTTTCGACGTTGTGGGGACCGGCTTATAGTGAACGATGACCCGGCGAGGCCGTTGTGCGCCGCATGTGAGGCTCTCGCCCCTCCCGATCTCGAATTCCCGCGTATCGGGAACCAGAAGATCCAGGGTTTGGGCCTCGTCGTTTTTTACGATGAGGTGAAGTTGTTTTCCCGGGCAATCGACGCGCAGGAGGGTGCCCGTCAGTTTAGCCGCACCGGAATCGCCGAACCATTCCACCGCTCCCGCGGCTTCCTGCGCAGTGAGAGGCTTGGTGTTCACGCGCGCTTCCAGATCGGCTAATTCTTTACGGGCGTCTGCTTTAAGCCGGTCGATCTCGGCTGCTTTGGCAAGCGTGTCTTTGCGCCTTTCCGCATCCTCGGCATCGAGACGCTGCGTTGCGATTTGCCCGCGCGCGGAAAGATACCGTTCCCGGTGCTGGACATCGGGCGCGGCCTGGGCGGCGGCAATCCATGCGCGACCGGCTTCCGCATATTGTTTTTGATCGACGCAGAGTTGGGCATATCGGGCCCACCAGTCGTAGTTGCGCGGCGCCAGCTTTACTGCCTGCTTCCACTCCGCCATGCGGCGCGGAGGCTCACTCAGCTTCTCCCCGAGTGCCCAATGCGCGAGAGCGTACTTTGGATCGATGGCGAGCGCCTCTTTCAGGATGCTCTCGGCTTTGGCTGGATCGGGTTCCAGCGCGGCCCAGGCGGTGAGAGCAACGAAATTCTTAGTCCCTGCCTTGCGGGCAACTTCCATGTAAAAGCGGGCTTTTTCGGTATCGTGCTCCCGCATGGCCAGCACCGCGAGCCCCTCGTTGTCTTCCGCTGTGTGTTTTCCCCGCTGCAGGAGGTTCTGGTAAATGGCCGCGGATTTCGGGGTCAGAAGATCGGCTCGCGTCAGATCGCCTTCATCCGAAGTGAGGAAGGTGGTGTTCAGGTCGCGATCCGGATTGATCGGGCGATTGGGCGCAACCGAAGTGTTGAAAACTCCGGCAGCATAATACGCGTCGGTTTCCGCCTCGAATTTCGCGCCTTCTTCGGCGAAAGCATTGCGGCTGGCTGCCGATCCGTCCATGCCGGAAGCGAGGTTGTGCAGGTAGATCTTTGCTCTGCCCGAGTAGGCGGGCTGCGTAATGATCCGGTGCAGCATGGCCCATTCGCGAGTGCGCTCGCCGGCGGGCGGCGGCGCCCCCCAGGTCACGTGGACGGCGGTCGATTGCACGGTGCTGAAGAACGTTTCGACGGCTGCTTCAATGGGCCCAGGCAAGTTCGAGAAATTATTCGCAAGAAGCGTGCGGGTCAACTCGTGGAGGAGCTCGGATGGCAACTGCCCTTCGGCGGTCGCGCAGGCCATCAGACGGTCGCGCCCCACCATCATCGGAACGGGGCACTCCTCGTGCATTTCCTGCGCATTCCTGAAAACGACGATTCGAAGCGGCGGGTCGAGCCGAAGGTCGGGCTGGCCCATGACCGTGCCCAGCGCGAAACTGAATTGTGTGAACTGGCTGAGCGCCTGCGTAGCGGAGCGACGGCCGTCATTGCCGATGGCTTCGAAAGGTCCGTAGCGCGCTTTCATCCAACGCGGTTCCACAGCGGCGCGGCCTGTGGAGATGGCGCCGAACAAAATAACTACGCAAGTAGTAGCTCGGGTCCCGTACAACACTGTTGTATATCCTACGCCATCCCGCTTCGGTGTAGGTGGCTCGTTTAGTATGAACCCGTTAACCTTCGATCACAATCGTCCGCGAACGCGTGAAAGTTTTCAGGTACTGGTGGGTTTGGGCGAACGAGGGCGCGGGCCCGGAATTACATCTTTGATTTCCAGAGCCCGAGCACAGCGCCCTGCGGGTCCTGAATGATACTCAGCCAGCCCATATCGGGCACCTCGGTCACATCGCGGATCAGCGTCGCGCCGAGAGATTTCGCTTTCGCCGTCGAAGCATGGATATCATCCACGAGGACGTAAGATAACCAAAACGTGGGCGCGCCGGGCATTGGGTGTTTCATCATGCCGCCGCCTGTTCCGCTGCCGACGCGGATGACGGTATAGGATTCGTCACCCATGGGGAGGTCTTCCAGCTTCCAATCGAACAGCCTGCCGTAAAACTCTTTGGACTTGTCCGGTTCCTGCGTGTTCAACTCAACGTGTACAAAAGGGTTCGGCATCGTCTTTTCCTCTATTTTTACAGCGGTCTATGCAGGCGTTTCCCAGGGCTTGTCATGATCCCCCCGGTCGCGGCCTTCCACACGGTCATAGA
>JALYHT010000015.1 GCA_030776225.1 Acidobacteriota bacterium
CATACGGTCTGCGAAAGCGCTGCCTGCCCCAACATCGGCGATTGCTGGAACCGCCGCACCGCGACTTTCATGATTTTAGGAAACGTATGCACGCGGCGCTGCGGATTCTGCGCCGTGCAAAAAGGCGGCCCGCTCGCGGTCGATTACGACGAACCGCGCCGCGTAGCGGAAGCCTGCGCCGTGCTGGGCCTCAAGTTCGCGGTCATCACCAGCGTCAACCGCGACGACCGCAAGGATGGCGGCGCGGAACTCTTCGCGCTGACCATCGAGGCCATCCGCGCGCGCCTGCCCGAATGCGGCATCGAGGTGCTGACTCCGGATTTCCAAGGCTCGCACGCCGCCATGGACCTGGTGCTCGAAGCCTCGCCCGACGTGCTGAATCACAACACCGAGACGGTGCCGCGCCTATACCGGCAAGTGCGCCTGGGCGCGCGCTACGAACGATCGCTCGACATGCTGGCGTATGTGAAGCAGCAACGCCCGGAGATCCCGGCGAAGTCGGGGCTAATGCTGGGGCTGGGCGAGACGCTCGAAGAAGTGTATCAAGTGATGCGCGACTTGCGGGCGAGTAACGTCGACATTCTCACGCTGGGCCAATACCTGCGGCCATCGCTCAAACACCTGCCCATCATCCGTTACGTAAGCGTCGAGGAATTCGCCGAGCTGAAGCGGCTGGGGTACGAGCTGGGCTTCAAGCACGTCGAGAGCGGGCCGCTGGTTCGCAGCTCGTATCACGCTGAAGAAGCGGTTGCATCGTAGGCCGCGCGAGGGGCGTTCTTGTATTCCGTCTAAGCTCTATTAGCGCGTCAACACCGGAATCGAAGTAAACGCATTCCCATTCGCGCGAATACCCAGGACGCTGATTTGCGCGCTGGCGGAATCGAACTCGACGGTGCCGCGTTTGCCGGCGGCCAGCGGATAATTCGTACCCAGCACAAACGCCGAATGGCCGTTGGCGGGCAGCGTGAGGGAAGTGGTCTGTAAAACGGCGCCGGTATCGTCGCGCAGGATCAGTCCCAGGGTGGCGCTTTGGCTCGAAAGATTCGCCAGGGCCACGCCGGTGGCCAGCGGGGCGGTGTTGTCGTAGGCCAGCACGTACGCCGGTGCGTTGCGGGTTTCGAGAGGCGCGGTGGCTTCTTGTCCGCTGGGATCGTAGCGGAACACGGCGAATGCGTTGGCGCCCCGATCGCTGGTCAATTGCGCCGAACCGAGGGACACCTGTGTGCCCGTTCCCAGTGCCTGAACCACCAGGGTGGCTCCCACCCCCACTGCCTGGGTCACCGTGGCGGCGGTCGTAGTGACTCCGGTTTGCAGAAACGTGAGCGGCAGGGCAAGCGGATTGCCGTTGTCATCGAAAAAGCTCAGCGTGATGTTGGTAGTCTTGGACCCCACATTTACGACATAGAAAATGGATCGCCATCCCCCGCCGGAAGCGATGTGCGCCATGCTGCCGCGCAGTCCGGCGGCCGGAGGCATCGCGGGGATGGTGGTAAAGGAGTTGCCGTTGGCGCGAATTCCCAGCACGCTCATCTGGCCCGACGGTGGGGGAACGAAGGTCACGGTGCCGCGCTTACCTGCCGTGGCGGGATATTGATTGGCCAGCGTAAACGCCGTGTGGCCGTGCGCCGCCAAAGGGATCGATCCGCTGGCGATCTGCGCGCCTGTATCGTCGTTAATGGTTATGGGCACCGTCGCGGACTGCGCGCCCAGATTCGCCACCGCCACGCCGGTGCCCAGCGTATTCACCAGGCTGGTGTTGTCGAACAGCAGGACAGCGCTGCCGGGGGTGGTCTCCATTGGCACCACGGCCTCCTGCCCGCTGGGTCCGTAGCGGAAAATCTCGTAGGCATTGACGTTGCCGGGCGCCGACACATCTCCCCAGCCCTCGCTGAGCGCCTGGCTCAAGGGGCCGGTGGTGTCCAGCAGCAGCACCGAGTTCGCGGGGATGCTCTGATTGACGGCGGACGCATTTAGCGGCGGATTGGCGCCTTGTGGAAACGTGAAGGGCAAGTTTAGCGCCGTGCCGGTATCGCCAAATAAATTGAGGGACAGGGGAGTAGGCGCCGACCCCAGATTCACCAGCGTGAAGGTGGTCTCCCAGCCGGCACCGGATGCCAGATCGGCGAGGGAGCCGCCGTAGTTGACGGTGTGCGCCGCAGTGGTGGAGGTTCCGGCGAATTTACTGTCGCCCGCGTATGTCACGGTGATGGTCTTGGCGCCGGGGGTGCTGTCGATCAGAACGCAACTGCCGGCCGCGACCGAAGTGCTGCAAGTTGCGGAGCCGTCCGACACCGTCACCTGGCCCGTGGGTGTTCCGCTCACCGCGGTTACGGAGAAATTCACGGCGTAGGGCTGCGCCACGTGACTGGGCTCGGGATTGATGGCTCCGATGGTGAGTGTCACCGGCAAAACCGTGGACCCGGTCACCACCAGAGTAAAAGTAGCTGGATGGCTGATGGCTCCGCTGGTACCCGTCATGCTGAAGTTGTAAGTGCCGGAGGGGACAGTGGGCGTGGTGGCCACTTGAAACGTCGCTGCCGAGGAGGAGGGCGGGATGGCGCTGGCAACGGCGCCCGCGGGCAGTCCGCTGAAGCTGAAGCTGACCGCGCCGGAAAAGCCCTTGACGGGGATGATGGTGCCAACGAAGCTGGCAGTGGAGCTTCCAGCCGCAACCGACTGCGTAGCGGTGGAGGCCCACAGGGCAAAATCAGGTCCTGGCGAAGCTGATAAATCGCAGAAGCCGCCCGCCGCATTGACCCAGTTCTGCTGGATCAAATAATTGTTTCCGCCCAGATTCATATTGGCCAGGCTCCCGTTGGATACCGTATAAGTGCTGCCGAAATGCCAGGCGCACTTGTCGGCATTCTCTTCGCCGCCGGAATCGTACCAGGCGTCCAGATTGGGATCGGTAACGATCTCTTCGATCTCATGAGCGATGGTGCTGGCCATGGCGTCGGCGCCCGGATTGTTGTTGGGGCTGTTCGTCTGCTGGTGGGCGCAACCGTACAAATGCGCCGGCGCCGGGTTGCCGATGAACGCGTAACGGACATTGCTGCTGCCGACGGTTTTGACCGAATGGTAGCCGCAGAACGAAGAGCCGAAGCCGGAAACGGACACGTCCCCGGCGGTTAATACCACATAAATTCCATTGGCAACCAGAGGCAGTTGGCCAGCGGAGATAGTGTCCGATACGATGCCTCCGATATCCGAGCTGTGCAGCGATTTACCCCTGGTGTAATTGTTCGAAACGCTTGCCGCCAAAGTCAGCGAGTTGGAAACGCTGTTGCCGCTGCTATCGAAATATCCGGTATTGATGTTGAAGTAGGGCGAGCCACCAAGACTGCTCACCAGGGTGCTTATAATACCGGTGGTCCCGCTGTCGAAGGTTCCGTACCAGATGATATACACCTGGGGGGTTCCCAACAGCACCGAGCCGCCCCAGTATTGGATCTGGTTTCCGGTATCGAATTGCACGGAAGAGGCGTTATTCAGGGCTGCCGAGCGGATGCGGTTTCCCATGCCATCGGGTCGCGGGCGCAGGCTCACCATGGTTTCCTGAGCCGCCGCGGGGGGTGCGGCGATACCCGCGGCCAAGGACAATCCCAGACTCATCCTAAGAAGGGCGGTTGCGTGGAACGATTTCAGCACTCTTCCTCCGGTCCGTCGGTATCTGCGCGCGACTACATCCGTGCTACTAAACAATGGACGGCACAGGTATCCTAATAAGTTTCGGCAGAATACTTAAATTTAGCAGGTGATCGATGCGAAAAATTCACTGCTTTTGATCACGGCGGCGGCCTTAGGTCGAGGGAATATAAAAACGGGGTTCTGGATTCGCCGTAGTCCCTGGAAAAGCTCTGACTTCTGGCGATGCCAAAATCTCCAGTAGGTGGCTTCCTGGGCATTTGGAGAAGATGCTCCGCAGCCGAGACTCCGGGGGGGACGCTCATTCACGACATCCTGGCCCGATTGCGCTCGCTCCGCGCGTCCCCGGGCGGTTCCACGCAGTATACTGTGCAGTGGTAACGCCCTATGAAACTACTTTGTCTGTTGCCGCTTGCCTGGAGCGCCGTGGCGCTGGCGCAGGACGCGGATACTGTTCTTATCAATGGAAAGATCCTGACGGCGGACGCTCCGTTTTCCGCGCAACAGGCTCTGGCGGTGCGCGATGGCAAGATTGCCGCGGCCGGCACCACGGCGCAGATCCGCAAACTGGCCGGCGCGAAGACAAGAGTGATCGATCTGGGCGGGCGCACGGTAATACCCGGGCTGATCGATTCGCATATGCATGCGATCCGCGCGGCCTCGTTTTTCGCCACTGAATCCAATTGGGCGGGCGTGCCGACGCTGGCGGAAGCGCTGGATCGAATTCGGGAGTCGGCCAACGCCAAACCACCGGGCGCATGGGTGGTCGTAGGTGGCGGGTGGAAGCCGGAGCAGTTTAAGGAAAATCGCCTTCCCACGCAGGCGGAGTTAACGGAGGCGGCGGGGGATCATCCGGCTTATGTTCAGATGCTGTACAGCTGGGCGCTGTTGAACCAGCGCGGGCTGGACGCTTTGCATATCAAGTCTGACGCGGACCTTCCGGGCGGCGGAAAGCTGGACCGCGATGCCAGCGGGAAGCTGACGGGTGGAATTACGGGCGGCATGATCGCCCTGTTCGATCGCTTGCCGAGGCCGACGCTGGAGCAACAGGTGGACGGCACCAAGAAGTTTTTCCGTGAGTTGAACCGGTTGGGCATGACGGGCGTGATCGACCCTTGCGGCAATAATGTGACGCCGGAGACGTATGACGCAATCAATAAGGTGTGGCGCGACCGGCAGCTTACGGTGCGCGTCGCCTATACGATTTGTGGCTTCAACCCGCCGCACGAGATGGAGGAATATCAAAAGTATCTGGGGCTGATGCCAATGGGTTTTGGTGACGACATGATGCACTTTATCGGCGTCGGCGAACAGATCGTTCGGTCCATCAATGACGTCGAGAAGCCCCCGCCGGCGGACCTTGAGCGCTTTTACCAGATAGCGAAGTGGGCCGCGGGACGGGGTTATGGGCTCACCTTTCACTGCGGCACGGACGCGGCCGTGGACGCTATTCTGACGGTTTTCGAGCGGGTGGATCGCGAGGTGTCGATCAAGAATCTGCGCTGGTCGATTGCGCATTTAAACGATGCGTCTCCCGCAAGCCTGCGCCGGATGAAAGCGCTGGGCATGGGCTGGACCATGCAGGACGCCATGTATTTCTCGGGTGACGAAAGGGAACGCAAAGCTGGCGCGGAAGCGGCGCGGCGGATGCCTCCGGTGGAAACGGCGCGGGAAATCGGAGTGCCGGTGGGAGCGGGCACGGATGCGCATAGAGTAGCTCCGTATAGTCCTTTTACGGCCTTGCAGTGGGCGCTGGATGGGAAGACGGTGAGCGGGAAAGCGGTTCGAGGGCCGGAGGAGACGCCCAGCCGCGCAAATGCTCTGCGCGCCTACACGCAGGGCAGCGCCTGGTTTTCGCAGGACGATGACAAACGAGGGACGCTCGAACCCGGCAAATTTGCCGATCTCGCTGTGCTTACCAAGGACTACATGACGGTACCAGCGGAGCAGATCGGCGGGATTGAATCCCTGTTAACCATGGTGGGCGGGAAGATCGTCTACGCGGCCGGGCCGTTCGCGAAATGGGAAGCGAGTCTGACTCGCTAAAGCGCCCAGCAGGGCAAAGAAAAATGCCGCTAAGGCTGGTCTCTGTTGCATGGGGTAATCGAGCAACGCGTGCAGCCATACGCTGAGGATGCCCACGCCCCATAGCGAACGCAGCGCGGGTTTCACACTCCACGCGGCGATTCCGAGCAGGAGCGCCAAGAAGGGCAGGCCGCCCTCGGAGGCCCACTGTAGCCAATCGTTGTGGGCCTGGTTGACGAAGCGGCCGTCATCGAAGCGCGCATAACCTGGATAGGCTTCGGACCACGTCCCCAGTCCAAAGCCGGTGAGCGGGCGGCTGCGCGTCATGCTGATGGAGGACAACACTAAGTCCTGGCGCAGCGAATACGGATTAGGCTCATGCAGGCGCTCCCAGAGCCGTTCCCATCCGACCACTCCCGTCAAAACAACGACGGCAGCCAAACTTCCCACAAGTGCGCGCGCGAGCACGCGGCCTGGAATCATCCCGCGCCAGAACGCAATCAGCGGGACGGCCAAAACCTCGGCGAGGCATAGAATGGAGCCGGTTCGAGAGCCGCCGATGACCACGGAACCAAAAAGCGTAGCGACGATCAACGCGTGCAGCACCCAACGCCGGCGGTCCCGAATGACACCGATGATCGCCAGGGGCAGGAGGGCTTCGATGAAGGCGGCATATTGGTTGTGGTAAATGAAGGGACCGAGCGTGCGGGAACCGGTTTCAGTCTCAAAAATCCAAAAAGCTTTCCCGGCGGGAGAAGTGAGAAAAGTGAAGATTGAGACCACCGCGACGACGCTGGCGAAGATCAAGGCGGCCCGCAGAAAGCGTTCCCGCGGTTGCGGGTTTCGATACAGATCGGCGGCGAGCGCGAAGGCAGTTAGATTGGCGATCCAATTCAGCGTGGCCTCGAGAGTGGCGACACGATCGATGGACCAGCCCAGGGCCATTTGCAACGCACACCAGGCAGCTGCCGCGGCGAGGAGAAGACCAGCGAAATGCACACCGATGGAGCGTCTTTGAGCGATCCTGACGGCGGCAAGAGCAAAGAGAGCGACTTGAAACGCACTGAGCGCCCAGCGTGCCGGGACCCACAGCGTTAGGATTCCGAAGCCGAGAATCGCCGCCAGCAACATTTTGGCCTGCTAATAGGCGCCGCGGCCGCGAAGTACAGCTGCGACGGTGCGCGCCACGATGTACAGATCCATCCACGGCGACCAGTTGCGGATGTAGTAGGTATCGAGCGCCTCCTGCACTTTCAGATCCCCGTCGCTGCGGGCGGAGACTTGCCACAGGCCGGTGAGGCCAGGCAGCACCCGCGTGCGCAATGTGCGGAACTCGCGGGAAAACTGTTCCAGATGATAGTCGGGAAGGGGACGGGGGCCCACCAGGCTCATCTGGCCTTTGAGTACGCTCCACAATTGCGGCAGTTCGTCGAGACTGGTCCGGCGCAAGAGGCGTCCGATGACGGGCAGGACTCGCGGATCGCGTTGCAGCTTGAAGTGCTGGTTCCAGTGTTCGCGGTCCTCGGGGTGGGCGCGGAACCAATCCTGCAACAGGGAATCTCCGTCGCTACGCATGGTCCGCAGTTTCCAGACGTCCAGGGTTTCGCCAGCGAAGCCTTCGCGCTGTTGACGGTAGAAAGCCGGCCCGCGGCTGGTGAGTTTAATCCACGCCGCTGCCAGCAAGATCAGCGGCATGCTGGCGAGGAACAGGGGCAAGGCGAGGGCGCGATCCATGGTCAATT
>JALYHT010000016.1 GCA_030776225.1 Acidobacteriota bacterium
GTGTGATGTTCCCACGAGGCATACCGTGAGTCCCCTGAAACGGGGCGGCCATCCGAGGTACACTGGAAACTAAACTCATTTCCGACGGAGCACAAATACGTGGCAGAAACTACCAACGCCGAGACGACCGCGAACGAAAAGCTTTATAAATCCGAGTACATCGGCAGCGGCACTTTCATCATCAGCAAACCGAAGCGCAGCAAGATGAAACAGCGCCAGTCGAACCTCAAGAATGTCCGCCGCGGCTCCCGCAAATAAACATTCCCCGGCTATTCCGCTTTTTATCTGCTTTACTTGAGGCGCGGCATTCGCCTCCTTTTCTCCCGTCTGGACACTTCCCGACGATTTGGGGAGTAGCGCGAAGCCACGCTTTTCTGTCACGATAGGAAGTTCAGCCCAAATGTTTCGCTTTGAAACGGCTGGGGAGTCCCACGGTGAGTGCCTTGTGGCCACGCTTACGGGACTCCCGGCCGGCATACCTATCGCTCAGAATGCGATCGACCATGAACTCTGGCGGCGGCAGCAAGGTTACGGCCGCGGCGGACGCATGAAGATCGAGACCGACCGCGCCTCCGTGGTCGCGGGGGTGCGTAATGGGCGCACCATCGGTTCGCCGATCGCGATGATCATCGCCAATGCAGACTGGAAAAACTGGACCGAGTCGATGTCTGTCGAACCCGGCGACCCGGCCAAACACAAGGCTGTATCGCGTCCCCGGCCCGGCCATGCCGATCTCGCCGGTGCCCTGAAATACGATCTGCCGGACGCCCGCTACATTCTGGAGCGCGCCAGCGCCCGCGAAACCACCGCGCGCGTGGCGGTGGGAGCCGTTGCGAAACAGTTCCTGCAGCATTTCGGTATCGAAGTGCTCAGCCACGTGATCGCCGTCGGCCCGAGCCGGCTGGAGCGAACCGTCGAATGGCCGGAACTGGTCGAGCTCAGCCGCCGGCCGGAAGTGCTGCTTGGCTGTGTCGATGCCGAGGCGGAGCAGCGGATGAAGCTGGTTGTGGATGAGGTTTATCGAACCGGCGACACGGTCGGGGGCATCTTTGAAGTGGTGGCGCACGGCCTGCCTCCGGGTCTGGGCTCACACATCACCTGGGATTCGCGGCTGGACGGCAAGCTGGCCCAGGCGATTGTTTCCATTCAGGCGGTGAAAGGGGTGGAAGTCGGATGGGCGGAAGAGGGCTCGAAGAGTCTCGGTTCCAAAGTGCAGGATACGATTCACTACAATCGCGCGGAGCGCCGGTTTTTTCGGGGCGATAACCGTGCGGGCGGCATCGAAGGGGGCATGACGAACGGGGAGGATTTGCGGGTGCGCGGCTTCCTGAAGCCCATTTCCACGCTCCGGCGGCCGCTCGAATCGGTCGATCTGGAAACACGCGAGCCGGCTAAAGCCGCCTATGAACGCTCCGATGTCTGTGTGGTTCCGGCGGCCGGGGTGATTGGCGAAGCGATGGTTGCCATCGTGCTCGCGCAGACGATGCTGGAGAAATTCGGCGGCGATTCGCTGCCCGAAACGAAACGCAACTTCGACGGTTATCTGGCGCAGGTCCGGAACTTCTGAAATGGTCCATAAGGTCGTCCGCTATCTGAACAACCCTATACTCGAACGGCCGGCCGCGCCGGTGGCGGAAGCGGAGTTTAACACACCCGGCCTCAACAAGCTGGTTGAGGACATGTTTGAAACCATGTATGCTTCTCATGGCATCGGTTTGGCCGCGCCTCAGATCGATCTGGGCAAACGCATAACGGTAATCGATGTCGCCGGCGCCGAAGACGAAGAAGAGGAACCCGAACGCATCGTTCTCATCAATCCCGAAGTCATCGCGAAAGAAGGCAAGCAGACCGGCGAAGAGGGATGCCTCAGCATTCCGGGTTTTCGCGAACCGGTGAGCCGCGCCAAAAAGACGGTGGTGCGCGCGCGCAATGCCGACGGCGAGACTTTCGAGATCGCGGGGGAAGACCTGCTTGCGCGCTGCATGCTTCACGAGATCGATCACCTGAACGGCATTCTGTTCATCAATCACCTGAGCGCCCTCAAACGCGACCTGATCAAACGCCGGATAAAAAAGCTGCAGAAGGCGGGCGAGTGGGAATAAAAACAGTGGGCCCCGCCTCATTTTCAGGTGCCCCATGCGCTTAGTCTTTCTGGGCACTCCCGAATTCGCTGTACCTACCCTCGACCGTCTGCTCTCCGCCGGCCACAGCGTAACGCTGGTGGTGACGCAGCCGGATCGGCCTCAGGGCCGCAAACGGGAAACGATTCCGTCGCCGGTAAAGGCCGCGGCGCTGCGCCACAATATCCCGGTGTTTCAGCCGGAACGAATCCGCGCGGGCGAAGGAGTGACCCGTCTTCGCGAAGAAGCGCCCCAGGCCATGGTGGTTGTAGGCTACGGCCAGATTATTCCGCAGAACATCATCGATCTGGCTCCGCTCGGCATTGTGAACGTACATGCCTCGCTTTTGCCGGAACTGCGCGGCGCGGCGCCCATCCAGTGGTCGATTGCGCGCGGCTACAAGATTACCGGCGTGACCACAATGCGCATCGATGCCGGTCTCGATACCGGCGACATTCTGCTGCAGTGGGAAACACCCGTGGGCCCCGAAGAAACCGCTCCCGAACTCTCCGCCCGCCTTGCCGAAGCCGGCGCCGACCTCCTCGTCGAGACGCTCGCGGAGCTCTGCGCGGGAACAGCCCGGCCGCGGCCGCAGGATTCCTCGCTTTCGAGCTACGCGCCGATCCTGACGAAAGACACGGGACGCATTGACTGGACGAAACCGGCCCAGAAGATTCACGACCTGATTCGCGGTTTTCAACCCTGGCCCGGCGCGCACACTTCGTTCCGGGGCCAGTCTCTTCACCTCTGGCGCTCGCGACTCATCCATGACCGGTCTGCTCTCAACAGCAGCCGGGACCTGCCGCCCGGAGCACTTATCAACGCTCAGGGCGTCTTCGCCGTTGCCGGCGATGGCGCTCTGCTGGAACTACTTGAAGTACAACTTGAGGGCCGAAAAAAGATGCCGGCGGATGTCTTCGCCCACGGCCATCGCATTGGACCACAAAGCCCGAACAACGACCGACTTGGAGCATGAGACCTTTCGACCTACCACTTGGATATAAATATGCCACCCATTACGCTGGCATTCGCAAACAGGAAAAGGACGACCTTGCCCTGATTGTTTCGGGAGTGCCTGCCGCGGCCGCGGCAGTGTTCACGACCAACAGAGTTCAGGCCGCGCCCGTACGTCTGGCGCGCACCCATATGCGCGCCTCAAAGGGAGTGTGCGGCGCCATTCTCGTGAACGCAGGCAATGCCAACTGCGCGACGAAGACTGGAGATAAAGTCGCTTCGAACACGACTAAAGCGCTGGCAAAACTGCTCAAGCTGCAGCCCAATCAGGTGCTGCCGGCTTCGACCGGCGTGATTGGCGTGGAACTGGATGAAAATCTCATCCTCAACAAACTCCCCGAGCTCGTGGAGCGTCTGAACGATACCGCGCTTCCCGATGTCGCCCGCGCCATTCTCACGACCGATCTGCAGCCGAAAGGCGCTTCCCGCGAAGTGACTCTGCGCCGGGGCATCGTGCGCCTGGCGGGCGTGACCAAAGGCTCCGGCATGATCCACCCGCGGATGGCGACTACCCTCGCCTTCGTGATGACGGACGCCGTTATACCGCAGACGCTGCTTCGCCGGATGCTGGTTCGCGCCGCGGAGCTCAGCTACAACCGGATCTCGGTGGATGGCGATACGTCGACCAACGATACTCTGATCGTGCTCGCGAACGGCGCTTCCGCGGTCCGCCCCGATCCGAAGGAAATGAGCGTGTTCGAAGAGGCTCTTACCGAGACCCTTCAGTCGCTGGCGCGCCAGATCGTGCGCGATGGCGAGGGTGCGCGCAAACTGATTGCGGTCGAAGTCCACGGGGCGCTGAGCGATGCTTCGGCCGCTTCGCTGGCACGGTCAATCGCCAATTCGCCTCTGGTGAAGACGGCGATCGCGGGGTCCGATCCCAACTGGGGCCGGATTCTCTCCGCCGCGGGAAATTCGGGAGTGAACTTCGACCCTACGCAGGTCGATATCACGCTCCAGGACGTGAAGGTCTGCCGCAACGGCCTCGCCGCTCCCTTCGAAGAAGGGGATATGAAACTGCGGCTCGACGATACGGATGTGTCCATTGTTTTCCGAATCGCCGGAAAAGGAAAAGGAACCGCGACCTTCTGGACGTGCGACCTGACCGAGGACTACATCCATATCAATGCGAATTATCGGACGTAGCGCGCTCGCATTACCGGTTGTAGTTTTCGCGATGCTGGCGGCGGACCATACCCCGTTCGTCAGCCTCGCGAGAATTGCCACGGCGCTCAGCGCGAACGACTCCGGCGGCGCGCTGGAAGGCTTTGACTCTCAGATGAAGAGCTATCCGGAGATCGAACAGAAACTCGCGGCCCTGACGGAACAGGCCGATATCTCGTGCGCCATAGATGTGGTAACCGATGTCGAGGCAGACGGAGCGCACAAGCTCGACCTGGACTGGTATATGCAGTTGCAGCCGCAATCGGACGGCGGTCAGCTTGAGCGCCGGCGTGAACGAGTACAAGTCGAAATGCGGGAGACCAAAGGCGTGTGGAAGATTACTTCTATTTCGCCTCTGAGTATTTTCGACCCAATCCGCATCCAATAGCAGCTTCAGAATTTCACAGGCGCCGCAGCGCCAGCACCGCATTCAAGCCGCCGAACGCGAAGGAATTTGAAAGCGCGTATTCGATATCGGCAGGCCGCGGAGAGTTCGGCACGTAATCCAGATCGCATTCCGGATCGCGCTCGGTGAAATTGATGGTGGGGGGCAGAATGCCTCCGCTCAGCGCGACGATGGCGGCAGCCGCTTCGATGGCTCCGGCAGCTCCGAGCGTGTGCCCGTGCATGGCTTTGGTGGATGAGACGGCCAGCCGCGCCGCGTGTTCGCCGAACGCCAGTTTCAGAGCGCGGGTCTCCGTGACGTCATTCGCGATAGTTCCCGTCCCATGGGCATTCACATAACCGATCTGCTCCGGCGCGAGCCTGGCATCTTTTAAAGCGCCGCGGATCGCTTTGGCTGCGCCTTCGGCCGAAGGCTGCGTGATGTGGTGCGCGTCGCTCGACATCCCAAAGCCCACGATTTCGGCCAGCGGAGTTGCGCCGCGCGCGCGCGCCCGATCCAGCGTTTCGATGACCAGCATGGCTGCGCCCTCGCCGAGAATCATGCCGCTGCGATCCTTCGAAAAAGGACGGCACACGGTGGGCGAGACCACGCGCATCGCTTCCCAGGCCTTAAGCATCCCGTAGCTGAAGGGCGCTTCACTGCCGCCCGTGATCGCGACATCCGCCATGCCGGAGCGCACCATCATGAACGCCTGGCCAATGGCGTGGGCTGAAGACGAACATGCCGTGGAAATGGTGAAGGCGGGGCCGGTGATACCGAACTCCTGCGAGATCGCGCTCGCGCCCGCGTTCGCCATTGTCTTCGGAATCGTCATGGGATGCACCCTCGGCCTGCCCATTTTGTAGACATCCCGGAAGCCCTGGTTTTCGGTGCTCTGGCCGCCCACGCACGAACCGGTGACGATGGCGGCGTTTTCTTTCAGTTCGTCCGTCCACTCGATGCCGCTCTGCGCCACAGCTTCGCGCGCCGCGACGACGGCGAACTGCGCAAACCGGTCGATCATGTCCGCTTCTTTCAGCGAGAAATGGCCGGCGGGGTCGTAGCCGCGAACTTCCGCGCCGGAACTGAAGCGCAGATCGAGGCACTCAGGGTTTGTGATCGGTCCGACTCCGGAGCGGCCACACTGCAACGCGGCTTCGAACTGGCGGTGATCGTTGCCCAGCCCGCAGATCACCCCGATACCACTGACAACGACTCGACGCATCAGGACGCGGCTACGCTGTGTCCCCCGGGGCTCCTGACGCCTGCGAATGCTCGATCAGCCGGAGTACCCCTTCGACCATATCCCGCACACTGCGGATCGTCTTGACTTCCTCATCCGGAACATTGATGTTGAACTCGTTTTCGAGAGCGAAAACGATATTCACGCCATCCATGGAGTCGATACCGAGTTCCTCAAAGCTGCTGTCGATGGTGACCTGAGCGGGGTCTTTGCGCTGTGTTTCCGCGATAATACGCAGAATACGCAGTGTCAGTTCGTCAGTCTGCATTAAATCCGGCATACGAGTCGAGACACGGTTTCAAAATGATAGCCCTCTTCCAGCAACGCAGGAACAATGCGGCGGACCGCTTCCACGGTCTGGTTCGCGTCCGGTATTTCCAGAGTACCGCGCCCGTCGTGAAGACAGACTATGGCGCCATCGCGCGCGCCGCGCCGCACCCGGGCCGTTATCGCAGGGGCGCGAAGTTTCCAGTCGCGGCCTATGACAGTCCACATAACGCACTTCAGATCGAGCCGTGCCTGCATCCCGCGAAATCCGAACCAGCGCACGCCGAACGGGGGACGCATCAGCGCCGGCGTTCTGGAAGTCGCCCGCGCAATGGCTGCCTGCGCCCGCTCAAACTCCTCCCCTATAACCGATGGACGCGCCAGCGCAAGATTCGGGTGCGTATGAGAG
>JALYHT010000017.1 GCA_030776225.1 Acidobacteriota bacterium
GTCTTACGAACTGAAAGAGCCCTTCCATCTTCCGGCAGGAAGCAAGCTGCTGGTAATCGCGGAGTACGATAATTCCGCGAATAACCCGTATAATCCGGACGCGGATCGTGACGTCCGGTTCCGCGCCCAAAATCAGAGCTGGGACGAGATGTTCACGCCTTTCATTCAATACTCCAAAGACGCCGCAGTCGGAGCGCTCAGCTCAGATGGGCTTACAAATCCGCGCGGTGTTGAAATCGTGGGTTGTCTCACCGGCGACGCAAATGAATCGTGGCGGCTTACCCAGGCTGGCGATCCTGAGGAAACACGCTATCAATCGACTACGATGCGCGAAATCCGGAATGCAGGTAAAAAGCCGCTGGGTAGCGCCGAATACAAGCTTGTCGGCTCGGAGTTCCTGAGTCCAGCCTTTTACAGGGATCGAAAAGTGGCAGCCAGAGGGGTTCTGCTGGAGACGCCTTCTGCACGCACGTTGAATATAACTTCGCTGCAGCCAGTCGGGGCCGCCTCCTGTATGTCAGCCGACTCCGTGATTCCGCAGTAAAAACCTGTCGTTTACAGTCGCGGAAAACATTCCATCCACCACAACGCCCAACCTGTCTAACTCATGAAAAAGAATTTCTGTCAATTCACTGGAAGGGCAGCCCGAGCAGCCGCTATATTTTTATGCGCGATTCTGATTATGGCTCGCCTCTCGGCGCAAACGGCCATCACGACGCAGCATAACGACAACGGCCGGACTGGAGCGAACCCGGCTGAAACGATCCTGACGACGGCAAATGTCAATGTCAGCCAGTTCGGAAAAATCTTCACGAGGCCGATCGACGGCCAGGTGTATGCGCAACCGCTTTATCTTCCCTCCGTAGTTATACCGGCCCAGGGTGTCCATAACGTGGTCTACGTTGCCACGGAGCACAATACAGTTTATGCCTATGATGCCGATGATCCAGGCGCGTGGCAACCCCTTTGGAGCGTGAACCTCGGACCGTCGTTGCCTTCAGTGGTTATTAACGTCAGCGACAACCTCCTTCCCGAGAGCGGGATTACAAGTACGCCCGTGATCGATCAATCGACCGGGACCCTTTATGTCGTCGCTCAGACCTATGAGAGTGGAATAGTTTACTTCCGCCTTCACGCCCTGGATGTCTCATCGGGGGCGGAGAAAATGGGAGGGCCCGTTATCGTCAGCGGCAGTGTTCCGGGGTTGGGCGTTGGAAACGCCAACGGTGTTCTGTCTTTTAATGCGGCCAGCCACTGGCAAAGGCCGGGCCTGGTGCTGTGGAACGGCACGATCTATATCGGATTCGGCTCGCACGACGATATCGAGCCTTATCAGGGCTGGATATTTGGATACAGCGCTTCGACACTCCAGAAAACCGCGATCCGATGCATGGCGCCGAATTCAGAAGCGGCCGGGGTATGGCAGGGCGGTGTGGGCCTGGCTGTGGATTCAAACGGGTTCATGTATATACAGACCGGCCAGGGTGTGTTCGACGCAAACACAGGCGGGGGAGACTACGCGGACAGCGTGGTCAAACTGGATACAAATAATAACCTCGCGATCGCCGATTACTTTACTCCCTCGAACCAGTCCGCGCTGAACAAGGCAGATGGCGATTTTGGATCGAGCGCTCCGATTCTCATACCAGGTACGACCCTGGGGGTCAGCGGAGGCAAAGATGGAAAGATATTCCTCTGGAATCGAAATAACCTGGGACAATATAACCCGACGGACCAGGTGGTTCAGGAATGGCAGGGGACTTATAGCCTCATAACCGACGGAGACGGGGGCTATTTTGGCGGAAATGTCTTCTACAATTCAACCCTCTACGCATGGGGCCGGAGAGACGTCCTCAAGGCATTCACTTTCAATGGATCGGCTTTCAATACTACCCCCGCCCAGGGCGGAGCACCCCTTCCGGACGACTACTCGAATACGCCGGGCCTCTCGTTATCCGCCAACGGCGCCGCCCCGGGCTCGGCTATTCTGTGGTCGTCCTATGCCTATCCGGCGCCGGGGGGCAGCGACGGCTATGCCCACGCGGGAGTTTTGCGGGCCTTCGACGCAAATAATGTCGGTACCGAGCTATGGAACAGTAATCAGAACGAATCGCGGGATTATTACGGAAGCTGGGCCAAGTGGCTGCCTCCTGCCGTCGTGAATGGCAAAGTATATCTTCCCAATTGGGACGGAGAGCTGTGTGTCTACGGGTTGCTTTCCCCAGGTTCCACTGGCAGCCTGCTGGGGTCGGGGGACAGCCGGGTAGCTTCGGTGAATCTTACCGCCGAAGGTGCCGTGGATTGGCTGCACTGGGGTTCAGAAGGGGTGAACCGGAAGGCAAACGTGACGCCGTCGCTTGGAGGGCTGGGCGCGTCGGGTACGACCCAGAGCTACAACTCGGACCCACGCCAGATGAGCTGGAGCGATGGTACGCCGATAGCCGTCAGCGCGCAGAACAGTGGCGGCGTTCAATTAAGCGGCGCCGGTCAAAGCTTCACCATTTCAGCGCCCGCGGACATGTCCACGCGCACTATCGTAATTCACGCTGGAGGGTGGAATAGCGGCGGCGCCTTCCGGGCGCATATCTCGGACGGTTCGGTTGCAGACTTCACGGATACTACGGCAGTCGTCTCCGGCCAGTACGACCGGAACTATACGCTCACTTATCGAGCTGCGTCCGCGGGACAATCGCTCACCGTCAGCTGGTCGATGGCATCGGGCGCCGGGAACATTTCAATCAGCGCAGTTGCGCTGTTCGCCAACGGCGCCAGTGTGACTGGCTCGCTTACTGGTATAGCCGTTAATTCAACCAGCGGAGTTAATCTTACCGCCGCCGGGTCCGCCGACTGGAGTCATTGGCCGGACGGCAACCGGAAGAACGGCGTTGCGCAGCAGATCGGCAATTACGTCGTTTACGGAGTTGGCAGCGGGCCCTCGGTTTACAGTAACGACCCGAAACCATTCTTCTGGACCGACGGTACGCCAACGGCCAGCGCTTCAAACAATACTGTGGGACTCGCCATCAGTTCCCCGGGCAAAGGCTTTGAGTTTACAGTGCCAGCCGATACAACGACGCGGACCCTGGCGGTTTTCGTCGGCGGGTATAACGCGAGCGGAAATCTGAGCGCCCGCCTCTCGGACGGTTCGGCCACGGACTTTGCGGATGCGACGAATACCTCGAACGGCTTCTTCGATCGAGGGTATGCGCTGACTTACAGGGCTGCCTCCGCGGGGCAAACCCTCGATATCATTTTCAATCTTACATCCGGCCCCGGAAGCGTACATCTGATCGCAGCGGCGCTTAGCGTGGGCTCCGGCGGCTATATATCCGCTTCGGCGGGGACGCCGCAAAGCGCGACTGTGAAGACGGCATTCGGGACGGCGCTGCAGGTGACCGTGATGGACGCGCTGGGGAATGCGGTGAGCGGCGCGGCGGTGACGTTCACCGCGCCGGGGAGCGGTGCGGGCGGGGCATTTAGCGGTTGTGCGACGGCGGTGGTGAATACGAACGCGAGCGGCATGGCCACGGCGCCGGCGTTCACCGCGAACAGCCAGGCGGGGAGCTACACGGTAACGGCCTCAGTAAGTGGCGTATCGCCGCCCGCGAGTTTCAGCCTCACGAACACGGCGGGAGCCGCCGTCACAATAGCGGCGACGGCGGGGACGCCGCAAAGCGCGACGGTAAGCACGGCATTCGGG
>JALYHT010000018.1 GCA_030776225.1 Acidobacteriota bacterium
GCAGGCGCGGGCTTTGCGGGAATACCTGCTGCGGGGCGGCTTTCTGATGCTGGACGATTTCTGGGGCACCGAGGAATGGGACCGCTTTAACGATTCCATGCGCCGCGTTTTTCCGGATCGCGAGATCGTCGAGATCGCCAACGAAGATCCGATCTTCCACGTAGTTTACGATCTCGATGAGCGCTACCAGGTGCCTGGCCAATGGGCGCTGGCGCGCGGCGTTACCTATCGCAACGAAACGCAGGGCGGCGCCACGCCGCACTGGCGCGGCATTTATGACAATCATGGACGCGTCATGGTCGCCATGACGTTTAACTCGGACGTGGGCGATTCCTGGGAGTGGGCGGACGATCCGGATTATCCCGTGAAATACGCCGCGCTCGGGATTCGCATCGGCGTGAATTACGTGATGTATTCCATGACTCACTGATATGCTTCGCCGGCGCGCTGTCACAGGTCTGACAATCCTCGCTCTCGGGGTGGGCGGAGCTTTGCTGGCGCAAAACCCGTTTAAGGAATATCCGGCCATCGAATACGACGCTTTCCCGCTCCCCCCCGACTGGCAGCAGAAAGCGGAATGGACGCGCGCGCGCCTCCGCTATCCGGATATCTATGGCTACCCCGATTTCATCCAGATCATGAACAACGGCCGGCCATTCCCGGGTTACTGGACCATGGATTATCCGCGGTCCGACCGGCACCTGCTCGAAGGCGTTCGGCGGCTCACGCGTATCGAGTCAAAGTCCGTGGAGCAGGTCGTCAGCCTGGATGGCACCGACGATATTTATAACTTCCCCGTGCTTTATGCGGTCGAAGTCGGCCATTGGAGTCTACAGGAAAAGCATGCCCGGCAACTGCGGGAGTACCTGCTTCGGGGAGGCTTTCTGATGGTCGACGACTTCCACGGCTCGAACCGGGCGGACCACAATCAGGGCATTAACGAATGGGCCAATTTCACCGAGGGGATGGCTAAGGTTTTCCCGGACAGAGCGATCGAGGATATTCCATCCAACGACCCGATCTTTCACACGATATTCGATCTTAACGACCGTTTTCAGGTTCCCGGCGCGCTATATTTCGAGACCGGGATCACTTACGAAAAGGGTCCGACGGGGAAAGATCCGCACTGGCGCGGTATTCGGGACGACAAGGGCCGAATCATGGTGGCGATCTGCCACAATATGGACCTTGGCGATGCGTGGGAGCATTCCGACGAAGCGCGCTATCAGGAAAAATGGGCGTCGCTCGCTTACCGGATCGCGGTGAATTACTTCACTTACGATCTGACGCATTGAGCGCGTCGCGTACCCTGTGTTCATGGTTCGTCAACCGATTCCGCCCGTGGCTCCGCGCGTTCCCCATACCGAGGTTCGCCATGGCGAGACCGTCTCCGACGATTACTTCTGGCTGCGTGAAAAGTCGAATCCGCAAACGCTCGGGTATCTGAGCGCCGAAAATGCCTGCACGGAAGAACTCACGGCACACCTGAAGCCTTTCAGCGAAACGCTGTATTTGGAAATGCTCGGCAGGATCAGGCAGACCGATCTCAGCGTTCCGGCGAGGCGCGGCGAGTATCTGTATTACACGCGTACGGAGGAGGGCAGGCAGTATCCCATCCAGTGCCGCCGAAAGGGCACGATGGAGGCTGCCGAAGAGATCCTGCTCGACGTGAACGAACTGGGCAAAGACAAACCGTACGTCGGGCTCGGCGCGTTTGTAGTGAGCGACGATCAGACGTTACTCGCGTACACGGTCGATTACAGCGGCTTCCGGCAATATTCGCTGCGCATCAAAGATTTGGGCAGCGGCGACCTGCTGCCCGATACGGCCGAACGGGTCACCGCGCTGGCATGGGCCGCCGACAACAGAACACTGTTTTATGCCACCGAAGATTCGATCACGAAGCGCAGCGACAAGCTCTTCCGGCACGTGCTCGGCACAGAGGGGTCTGAACTGCTCTACGAAGAGAAGGACGAACTTTTCGACATCGGTATTGGCAAGACCCGCGACAGGTTGTATCTGGTGGTCGAATCCGAGTCGAAGGATACAGCGGAAGCGCGCTGGCTCCGCGCGGATGACCCGCGGGGCGAGTTCCGGATTCTTCTGCCGCGCGAGAAGAACCACCGGTATCACCTGGACCACAGGGAAGGGTTGTTCTACATTCGGACCAATAAATTCGGGAAGGATTTCGCGGTGGTAACCGCGCCCGCCGGCGATTCTTCTTCGGACAACCGGCCTCCGCACAACTGGCAAACATTCATTCCGCACCGTGAGGGCGTTCGTATCGAGCATCTCGATCTCTTCGCGGGCTTCGCGGTGGCTATCGAAAAGTCGGAGGCCCTCAACCGCCTTCGCGTCCATGATTTCAGAACCGGCGCGTGGCGCGACATTTCGTTTCCCGAGCCGGTTTATACGGCGATGCCGGCCGCAACGCCGGATTTCAAAGCTCCGGCGTACCGTTACAGTTATCAAAGCCTCGTGACACCCCCAGGCATCTATGACTACGACCCTGTTACGGGCGCCTCTACGCTTCTGAAGCGGCAGGAAGTGCCCGGGGGCTTCGACTCCGCGCGTTATGCCACTGAACGGTTGTGGGCCACGGCCCGGGATGGCGTACGCGTTCCCATCTCGATTGTGTATCGCAGAGGGCTTGTGCGCGACGGCAGCGCGCCGATGCTGCTTTACGGCTATGGTTCTTACGGTTTCGGCATTGTGCCGGCCTTTTCCAGCGAGCGCGTGAGCCTGCTCGACCGCGGCATGTCTTTCGCGATCGCCCACATCCGCGGTGGCGATGAGTTAGGCGAGAGGTGGCGCGAAGACGGCATGCTGATGAAGAAAAAAAATACTTTTTTCGATTTCATCGACTGCGCCGAGTATCTGATTCGGGAGAAGTGGACTTCAAAAGACCGTCTCGCGATTGAAGGCCGCAGCGCGGGCGGTCTGCTTATGGGCGCGGTAGTGAATCTGCGGCCGGATCTGTTTCGCGCCGTCCATGCCGGGGTTCCTTTCGTGGATGTGATGAACACCATGATGGACGCCTCTCTGCCGTTAACCGTCGGCGAGTATCTGGAATGGGGCGACCCCGGCGAGAAGGCCGCTTACGATTACATGAAGTCTTACAGCCCTTACGACAACCTGAAGAAAGGCGAATACCCCGCCATTCTGGTGACGAGCAGTTTGAACGATAGTCAGGTGATGTATTGGGAGCCGGCTAAGTATGTCGCGCGCCTTCGGACTTTGAAGACGGACGACCGGCCTTTGCTGCTGAAACTGAAAATGGATCCGGCCGGCCACGGC
>JALYHT010000019.1 GCA_030776225.1 Acidobacteriota bacterium
GGCGTTCGGTCTCACTTTTGAGGCTGCGGCGCCTTATCGCCTTCAGGCTGGCCAGGCGCGGTTTTGTCGTCACCATCGTCGAACGTGATGGATGTGTCGGCGGAATACTTTCGATAGGTGCGGAAATCGATTTCGTTTTTACTCCCGACTCCCTGCGAACGCATCACAATCTCGCCTCGCTGCGGCAGCAGAAACTTCTGACCGCTGATATCGGTGTACCGGTAGTCCAGCTGTTCGTGGATGTTCTGCATCGGGAAACTGGCGGGAGGTTCCGGCTCGACCGTAATGCGCCAGATTACGTTCGGACCTTTCTCTACGAACACTTCTCCGTGATAGCCAGGCGTCGATTGTTGCGAGTGGTCGAAATCGAGCGTCTCGTGCGAATGGATCTGGTCGATCAAATAGGTGTAAACGTTCATCCAGTGGCTGTCGATATTGCCCCAGCGTTCCCAGTGAAATTCAGCGTCCGATTCCGGGGCAAAAATTTCCCGCAGCATGGTGCCGAAATCCCCGCGCGAAAGAGCGCCGCCAATGGGCTCCGTTTTGCCGTAGAGTGAATTGCCGTTCTGGCTGATCGGCTCATATTTCTCGTGTTGATCGAAGTACGACAACTTTTCCGCGAGCATGTCGCTGACCGCCCAGGAACCCTCCGTGCCGGGTTTATAGTGCCGGTCAATATATCGGTGAGTTACCTGCAGACAGACAAAATCCGGCAGCATCTTCGAATAGTTCAGGGCGTATTCGCGGGCCTCCCTGAGAATGGTCTGCTGCTCCTCGTAAGGCGGCGCGGGGGGTAATTTCGGTTTCTGAACAGTGGCTTTTGGAGCCGGCGCCGGCAAAGTAGCGGACGTTTCGGCCAGTCGGGTAAGCGCGGCAACAGTTCTTGGGCCGGCCCCTTTGCCCTGGAGGTCTTCCACGACGCGGGGGCTCAGTTTCTCCGAAAGCTTCATCGTGGTGAGAATGCCCGCCACGTCTTTATCCGGTTGCTTCTGGCCGATGGAGGAAGTAATAAACTCAACCAGCTTATCCACCGTAAGTTGTTGCTGGGCGAGGCTGACAAGGGCGCAGACGCATCCCAGAAACACTCCGCGGGTAAAAGCCGCACGCATGAACCTATTGTCGCACTGGGGGACAAAAAGGTTTCGCGCTTCGCCCCCGAGGGCTGCTATATCCGGCAAATAGACAGCGCATCGTCCTGATAAGGACATTGCATGCCTGCGATCGCAGGCGTCGTCAACAGCACCCAGTTCACGCCGAACTGTTGCTTCAGCCTGCTGAAATCCGCGGCTTGAAAAGTTTCCCAATTCTTCTCAGCCGTGACCTCGCGCAGCCATCGCGCCCCCAGCCGCGGAACCCGCGCCACCATGCCCGGATCTTTCAGGTTGTCCGCCAGCATTCCCCGCTCCGCCAACGCCCGAAAGCCATGATAGTCTTCGCCCGGCCGTTTCATATACAGGGGATCGATGGCAAAGTAACTGTCGACCGGAGTATTATTCCTGACCCAGAGAAAAGCCCGGACCCATTCGTTTCGCGGGGCCAGGCCGGGCAATTCCAGATGTGCCGTTGCCGGATACATCTGGCGCTGAGCAAACCACATCCCGAAGCAGAGCGGCGCGAACAGAAGGATCCACCTGTACACGTGAGTTTTCAGGAAATATCTGCCTGTAAGACCGCCCATCAGTAGAAATAGAAACAGGTAGATCAGTTGGAGGTATCGCATGGGTTCGAGGGGGCGAAGCCTCTCGAACGCGGGTGGCAGCATCATGAATAGCGCCACGAGCAACTGGAAAGCGCCGAACCAAACGAGCCTCCTCGAAATCCACCCCATGGTTCCGGTGCCGTCGCGACGCGCCGATCGCCCGAAACACCACAACAACGGGAGCGGCGCAACAATGCCCAGCCATTCGTACCATTCCCATCGGCCGGGAAAATAAAACGTGCGGGTGGCCGCCGCTTGCCGCCACGCCGCAGTGGTCGGTTCGAAAAGCCAGCGCAGCGGCAGCATCGAGGCCACTGCAAATTTTTGCCGCTCCTTCATCAACGGGTTGGGATCGCCGGCCGCACGGTTCCAGCCCAGAAACAGGCACAGCGATATTCCGAAGCTCGCCATGATCGCATGCATCGAAAGGGTAAATGCCAGCAGCAGTGCGGCAAGCATCTTTTTCCGCTCCAGGCTGGCCACGACCGCACCCAGAATCGCCCCGGTTGCGACGGCGCGCGGATGCAGATGCTGATCCGCCAGCATGATCCCCGTACCGGATACGGGGATCGTGAGCAGCGCCCCGACCATCGCTACCGCTGCCCACTGCGCATGCGTCTCACGGAAGCACTTAGCGGCAATTCGATGGCAGCACCACAAAATCACAAAAATGGAAGCAAAGTGCCAGATCAGCGTGTCGACCGCCAAGGGCAGGTGGGTCAACCGGACCGACCACGCAACCAGCTTGTCGAAAGCGGTGGCCTGGAACTGCAGTTGAAAAAAATCCGCGTCGCGCGAAAACAGCGCCGGATGCAGGTCTTTCTTAATGGCCGCCAGATAGTAAGCGTCGTCTTCCAGCCCGGGGTGGTACCCGGCAACGGCAATGGCTGCGGACGTCAGCAGGAACAATATTACTGGCTTCTTCATCATTATTAGCTTCTTCATCGCCCTGCCCCAGCGCGTTTGTGCGTTATATTACATGTATGATTTCGCACTTGAATATGAGCCAATTATAATTGGGTTTGCAATTGAATGCCGGAGTTGTATCGGCGCTCCCTATCTCTCAGACATGGTTCTGAAAACGATTTGTTCCGCTCTCCTGCTGTTGTTCCCTGCGGAAATCCCAATTCTGCACGCCGATACGCCGCAGCCGGATCTCGCGGGCGGAGCGGCGCTCAAACGACTCAGCCTGGAAGAACTCTCGCAGATAGACGTAACTTCCGCATCCCGCGAACCCCAGCAGGCGTTCCAGCTCCCCGTCGCCATATACGTGATCACCGCCGAGGATATTCGGCGGTCCGGAGCGCCAAATATACCCGAAGCTCTCCGGCTTGCTCCCGGAGTGGAAGTCGCCCGCATTGACAGTAACAAATGGTCGATCGGGATCCGCGGCTTCGGAAGCAGGTTTTCGCGCTCCGTTCTCGTGCTGATGGACGGGCGTACGGTTTACACTACGCTGCTCGCCGGGACATATTGGGAAGTTCAGGACACCGTTATGGAGGATATCGATCGCATCGAGATCATCCGCGGCCCCGGAGGCGCGATTTGGGGACCGAATGCCGTCAACGGGGTCATCAACATCATCACGAAAGACGCAAAAGATACCAGGGGGCTGCTCGCGACCGTGGGCGGAGGCAGGCTGGAACAGGGATTCGCGACTCTTCGCTACGGTGGGGGCAACAATAAAGATTTCAACTACCGGGTTTATGGCAAATCGTTTACGCGCGGTCCGGAGTCGCATAGCGATCGCGTGAACTTCGACGACTGGCGTTCCGTGCAGGGCGGTTTTCGCATGGACTGGAACGAGCATGATCGCGACATGATGACCCTGCAGAGCGATTTTTACGATGAGGTCGCGGGCGAACGCGTACAGGCGATCAGTTATACCCCGCCCTACCAGCGAAATGTGGACGGCAACGCCGAACTGTCCGGCGGCAATATTCTGGGCAAATGGAAGCACGCCCTGAGCGACAAAAACGATATCCAGGTGCAGGCCTACTACGACCGCACGAACCGGCACGAGCCTAATTTCGGCGAGCTTCGCGATACTTTCGACGTGGATTTCCTACAGCATGCCGGGCTGCCATGGCGGCAGAGAGTCACATGGGGCGCCGGAGTTCGCCTGAGCCGGGGCCACGACATTCAGGTTGTTTCCGGACTCACTTTTAATCCGCCGACAAGAATCGACCGGCTTTACACCGCGTTTCTACAGGATGAAATCGCCCTGGTCGAAAATCGCCTGACTCTCACCGTCGGCTCCAAACTTCTGCGCACCAATTTCACCAACTTTGAATTCGAACCGAGCGCCCGGCTCATATGGATGCCCAATAAGACCCAGTCGATATGGGCCTCGTTCACCCATTCCGTCCGCACCCCCTCGGACGCGGAAGAAAACTTCAATCTTTCCGGATATATAATGACCACCGCGACCGGCACACCTTATTTCGCGCGCTTTAACGCGAACACGGGGTTTCGGCCGGAGCAACTCAACGGAACCGAACTGGGCTACCGCCAGCTGGCAGGGAAGAAACTCCTGTTTGGCATCGCCAGTTTTTACAACCACTACCACAATCTTTTCGACGAAGAAATTACCGGCTCCGCATTTCTGGAATCGGATCCCGCTCCCGTGCATTATCTTCTGCCGGCGAAATTCGGTAATGGCCTGATGGGTACAACCAGGGGGTTTGAAATAGCCCCGGAGTACCGGCCGGCCGCTTTCTGGCGTTTGCGGGGCTCATACTCCTACCTGATAATGGATATCAAAAAAGCGCCCGGTTCGCTCGATGTTGGTTTGGCGCCGGGCATCGTGGGCGCGAGTCCCCGTCATCAGGCGGTAATACAGTCCGGTATGGACCTTTCGAAAACACTCTCGCTCGACCTCACCTACCGGTATGTCAGTGCGTTGGTAAGCCAGGGCGTCCCGGGTTATTCCACAGCGGACGCCCATCTGGGATGGCATCGCGGACGCCATGTCGATATCTCATTCATCGGACGGAATCTGCTGCAGCCGACACACGCGGAATTCGCAGGGGATCCGGGACCTTTGGTGGGCATTAAGCGCGAAATCTACGGCAAAATAACCTGGAGTGAGTGACCTGGTTATGACCCGGTTACACAGATCGACTGCGGGCTTGCGCAAGTCATCTCCCGCCCTGCGCCTCCGCTCCCGAGTGGCGATCGGGTTGCTTTCGCTGCTGCCGCTTACAGCGTCTGCGACCGGGGCCGATCAGCTCGAATATCAGGTCAAAGCGGCTTTTCTGCTGAACTTCACCCGTTTCGTTGAGTGGCCTCCTGAATCCGCCGGCGCCTCCGCGGCTTCCATCTGTATTTCAGGCGCCGACCCGTTCGGCGGGGTGATCGATCAGATGGTGGCCGGTGAAACGTTGCAGGGGCGCAGGCTTGAGGTGCTGCGGGTCCACCGCCCGTTTCCGGCCTCGTGCCGGGTTCTTTTTATCAACGGGCCCGAAAAAAATGTCTCGGGCCTTCTGGAACCCCCCGAACCCGGCGTCCTGACCGTAAGCGAAGAAGCCGGTTTTCTTCGGGAAGGCGGCATTATCCAGTTCGTTGTCGAAAAGCACCGCGTGCGCTTCGACATCAACCAGTCGGCGGCGGCAAAGGCCGGACTTAAAATCAGTTCCAAGCTTCTGAGTATTGCGCGATCGGTGGAAAAGTAGCCTATGCCCGCCTTCCGCGACATGCCGATCAGACAGAAACTGATGTTCACCGTTATGGTGATCACGGGCGCGGCCCTGCTGCTTTCGGCGGTGGGCATCATCGGTTTCGACTCCATACTCTTCCGGAGATATCTGCGGCGCGATATTTCGGGGCTCGCGAGAATGATCGGGGACAACAGCACCGCCGCGCTCTCGTTCGACGATGCGCAAACCGCCACCGAAATTCTGAGCGCGCTGCGAGCGCGTTCGCACATCATGGACGCCTGTATCTACCGCGCGAACGGCTCTGTGCTCTCCCGATATGCGCGGGGAGGCGTCCGGGAGGCCTGCCCCGGACCGGGGGAAGAAGACGACATTCAGTTTTCCCGAACCGCGCTGACCGCATCCCACGCCATCGTTCTTCGCGACCACCGGATCGGCACGCTGACGATCGCGTACGACCTCGGCGAAATCGCCGAACGCAGGCAGCTTTACGGCGGAACGGTGCTGGGCGTCCTTCTTGCTTCCAGTCTCATTGCATTTCTGCTTTCTTCAAAATTGCGCGACACGATTGCCACTCCGATCCTGCAATTGGCCCAGGCGACGGTCTCCGTTTCGCGGACCCGGGATTACAGCATTCGCGCGAAAAAGCTTTCGCACGACGAGTTGGGAGTCCTGGTGGACGGCTTCAATGAAATGCTTTCGGGTATCCAACACCGCGACAATGAGCTGCGCGATGCCCTGCTTGCAAGAGAAGACGCGCTGCGGGAAGCGCGTAACGCTCACGATTCTCTCGAAGTGACCTTGTCCAGTATTGGCGATGCCGTCATATCCACAGACCTGCAGGGACACGTTTCCTTCGCCAATCGGGTTGCGCTCGCCCTGCTTCGCCAGCCGGAAGACGAGATCAAAGGCAGGCCGCTCGACGAGGTATTCAAAATCATAAACGAATTCACGCGCGCGGCAGTTCCCAGCCCCGTCGTTGAGGTGCTGCGCGACGGAAAAATAGTCCCGATGGCCAACCATACAGTTCTTCTGGCCGGGGACGGAAGCGAGGTCCCCATTGATGACAGCGCGGCGCCGATTCGCCGGGAAAACGGTCCCGTGCAGGGCACTGTGCTCGTTTTCCGGGATGTGACGGCCCGGCGGAAGGCGGATGAAACCAGCCGGCTTCTCGCTTCCATCGTAGAGTCCTCCGCGGACGCCATGGTTACCAAGGACCTCCGGGGCATCATTACCAGCTGGAACGCGGGCGCCCAGCGCATTTTCGGTTACTCGGCAGCCGAGATGGTCGGACGACCCATATCCGTAATTGCGGTGCCCGGGCGCGAGGACGAAATACCGAAGATACTGCAGAAAATCGCCAGGGGGGAAAGAGTCGAGAACTATGAAACGATGCGGCGAACCAAAGACGGCAGGTCCATCCATGTATCGCTCACCATTTCACCATTGCGGGATGCTCTGGGC
>JALYHT010000020.1 GCA_030776225.1 Acidobacteriota bacterium
ATGTACGCCCAGACCCTCGCCTGGAAAGAGGATGCCCCCGCCTTCGACCTCCTCGGCCGTTACGAAGCCCGCCTCTCAAAGCAACTCCTTCAATACCAGAAGGAATTCGAACGCCTCCAGACCGTCCGCAAAGCCGAAGCCGCCGCTCAGACCAACGTCCAAACAGAACAAAGCACCCCACTTAACCCCGATTCGGCTTCGTTTGGCAGACCCGTTCCGGCCCGCGTGATGTCGGCCTCCCTTCTGCCCTTATTCGGCGAACCGATACCTCCCAAACCCCCGGCAAATCCGCACTTCGCCGACGCCCCCACCCACCCGGAGGCCGTCCTCTAGCCCTTTCACGCAACCGAAAGAATCCGTTCGGGCCCGTGGTGCGTCAAAGCGTCAGGATCGTTTTTACCCGCGCTATACTCCTACTTAAGGAAGGTTATTCGTCGGCATGGCTCAAAATCGCCGGTCTTTTTATCTCATTCCTTTGCTCGTGTTCGGCTCCGCCATTGTCGGCGGCATGTACGGCCCGCGGCTCGACGTCGCCTCCGCCGCCACTTCCGACGATGACATCAAAGCCAGCATGAAGTCTTTCACGAAGGTCTACTCGACCGTCGAGCAGAACTTCGCCGACTCCGTGAGTCCCGATAAGGCCATATATAAAGGTGCGATCCCGGAGATGCTCCGCACCCTCGACCCCCACTCCAATTTCTTCGATCCTAAAGACCTCGCAGCGCTTCGCGAAGACCAGCGCGGTCGTTATTATGGCGTCGGCATGTCGGTCCAGGGCCGCAACGGCAAGACCATCGTCATGGCTCCGTTCGTCGGTTCGCCCGCCTACAAAGCCGGCCTCCGCCCCGGCGACGTCATCGTCAAGGTGAATGACAAGCCCACCGATAACCTCGACTCCACCAAAGTCGCCGACCTCCTCAAGGGCCCCAAAGGTACCCCCGTCCAGATCACCGTTTCCCGCGAAGGCGTCGATCAGCCCGTGGTCTTCAACATCATTCGCGATGAAATCAGCCGCAAAAGCGTGCCCGATGCCTTTCTGCTGAAACCCGGCATCGGCTACATTTTCCTCGAACAGTTCAACGAAACCACCAGCCGCGAAATGGAAGAAGCGCTCAAGGCCATGGATGAGGATAACCTCAAAGGCCTCGTCATCGATCTGCGCAGCAACCCCGGCGGGCTCCTCAATGAGGCCGTCTCCGTGGGCGATCACTTCCTGCCCAAAGGCGATGTCGTCGTTTCGCACAAGGGTCGCGCCTCCGCCGAGCACGTTTACACCGCGCGCAACGGCAACCATGGCCGTGATTACCCGATCGTGGTGCTGGTCAACCGTAACTCCGCCTCCGCCGCCGAGATCGTCTCCGGCGCCCTGCAGGATCACGATCGCGCCTGGATTCTGGGCGACAACACGTTCGGTAAAGGCCTTGTCCAGACCGTTTACCCGCTCGTCGAAAACACCGGCCTCGCGCTCACCACCGCCAAGTACTACACGCCCAGCGGTCGCCTCATCCAGCGCGATTATTCCAACGTTTCGTTCTTCGATTACTACTACCGCACCAACACCGCGGAGCGCAATCTGAACGATGTGAAGAGCACCGACAGCGGCCGGGTCGTGTACGGCGGCGGCGGCATTTCACCCGACGAGAAGTTCGTCCCGATGAAGCTCGATGCCTTCGAAACCAGCTTGCTGGTCAAGTACGCGCTCTCCAATTACACCCGCCACTTCTTCGCCATCCATAAGGACAAATTGCCGTCCGACTGGACCGTCGCTGCCTCCACGATGAACGATCTGCACAACTACATCCTCAACGACCAGAAGCTCGATTTCACCGAAGCCGACTACACGAAGGATTACGACTGGACCCGCCGTCGCCTCCAGGCCGAGATCTACAAAACCGCCTACAGCGTGGACGAGAGCCGGAAGTATGAAATCAAAACCGATCCCGAAGTCGTCCAGGCCATCGACGCGCTGCCGAAAGCGCAGGCTCTCCTGAATAACGCGAAGAAGATCATCGCTGAGAGGGTGCGAAAGTAGCCTCCCTCCCTTGCAGCCAGCCCAGATAGTCATCCTCGATACCGGCGGTCAATACTGCCACCTGATTGCGCGTAAGGTCCGGGAACTCGGCGTCTCGTCCGAGGTTTTCCCGAGCGAAACCGCAACTGACAAACTGCGCCACGCCCGCGGCGTCATCGTCTCGGGCGGGCCCCACAGCGTTTATGACAAGTCCAGTCCCGTCATTGAGCGCGATCTGCTCAGCGCCGGTATCCCGGTGCTCGGCATCTGCTACGGCCAGCAGCTCATCGCGCACCTCCTCGGCGGCTCCGTCCGCAAAGGCGACAAAGGCGAATTCGGTCTGGCCATCCTCGACCTCATCCATGGCGATTCCCCACTGCTGAAAGGCGTGGCGGACCACCGGCAGATCTGGATGTCCCACCGCGATGTCGTCGCCGTGCCACCCCCCGGCTTCCGGGTCCTCGCGTCCACTTCCACCTGCGAGACTGCAGCCATCGAAGACCCCTCCCGCCGCCTCTTCGGCGTCCAGTTCCATCCTGAAGTCGTCCACACCGCCGAAGGCGCGCGCATTCTTGAAAACTTTGTCTTCGGGATCTCCGGCTGCGTGAAGGATTGGAACCCCGGCCAGCGCGTTACTCTCGTCGAAGAACAAATTCGGCTGAGCGTGGGGGATCGCAACGTGTTCTTCTTCGTCAGCGGCGGCGTCGATTCCACCGTCGCCTTCACGCTCTGCCTTCGCGCCCTCGGGCCTGAGCGCGTCCGCGGCGTCTACGTCGATACCGGCCTCATGCGCGAAGGCGAAACCGAATTCGTCGAACGCACTTTCAGTCAGCTTGGTTCCGCGAGTATTCAAAGCGCTGCTCAGAGCGCTGTTCAAAGCGCAGTCGAAATCGCCCGCTGCGAAGCCGAGTTCCTCCAGCCCCTCGAACTCATCCGTGAACCCGAGCTCAAGCGCCACGTCATCGGCGAGCAGTTCGTCCGCGTGCAGGAGCGCATCATCGAATCCCGCGGCCTTCTCGACGGCCATTGGATCCTGGGGCAGGGAACCATCTACCCCGATACCATCGAGTCCGGCGGAGCCACTCAACCGGGCGCGACATCCAAAGCCGCCACCATCAAGACCCACCACAACCGCGTCCCGGGCATCCAGAAGCTGATGGACGCGGGTCGCATCGTCGAGCCCCTGGCCGATTTCTACAAGGATGAGGTCCGCGCCATCGGCCGCCAGCTTGACCTTCCCGCCGAGCTCCTCAACCGCCACCCCTTCCCCGGGCCCGGTCTCGCCATACGCTGCCTCTGTTCGGAAATCGAAGAGCCCGTCACCCGCATCCCGGAAGGCTGGCTCATCCCCGTGCGTTCCGTCGGCGTGCAGGGCGATTCGCGCAGCTACGCTCCCGTTCTCGCCATCGAATCTCTCTCTCAGGAAGAAGCCACGGAGTTGGTCAACCGCACCGCCGGCGTGAATCGCGTTATCGCGGTCGTCACCGCGCGGGAAGCCCTCGCCCGGCAGCGCGTCTTCGCCAGCTCCATCACGCATGGCCGCGTAGCGCTCCTGCGCCGCGCCGATGCCATCGTCCGCCAGCTCTGCCATGCTTCGGAATTCGAATCAAGCGTCTGGCAGTTCCCCGTCATCCTGATTCCGCTGGGCGCGGGCGAGTCCCGCGATTCCATCGTGCTCCGCCCCGTCCAGTCCGTCGATGGCATGACCGCCGATTCCGTCGCCATGCCCGCCAACCTGCTCCGCGAGATGGCCGCCCGCCTCATGGCGATCCCGGAAATCGCCGGAGTTTATTACGATCTGACCCACAAACCGCCCGGTACTATCGAATGGGAATAGCGCCCAACGCCTGTCCGATGCTATTGTTTATGAATCACCCCAGTGTGCTTTTGATGACGATCCAGGATCTTCTTACAATTGTCCTTTTCGTGGCCATGCTTCTTTATTTCTCTGACGGCGGTCCCGGCACCCCAAAGAGAATCAGAATGCCGATTCCCGTCGCCAGCCCCTGGTCGTAACTCGCCAGTTACCGGCCAGAAGACCCGAAACCGCCTTCGCCCCGCAGGGAGTCCCGCAGGTCCCCCTCCTCCCACTCGATAGCCTCGTATTTTGCGATCACCATCTGGGCAATGCGCTCTCCCGGCGCGATCTGGAACGGCTCTTTCCCGAGATTGTGCAGAATCACCTTGATCTCCCCGCGGTAACCGGGATCGATCGTCGCGGGGCTGTTCGGCAGCGTAATCGAATACTTAAGCGCGAGGCCGCTGCGGGGCCGGATCTGGGCTTCATAGCCAGGCGGCAGTTCGATCGCGAGCCCGGTCGCAATAAGCCGGGTCTGGCCTGGAAGCAGCGTCAGGGATTCAACGCTGTGGAGGTCCATCCCTGCGTCTTCCCCCGGCCCGTGCGTGTACCGCGGAACCATGGCGTCTCTGTGAAGTTTTCTGATGCGGGCGATCAAACGTTATGATAACCGTTTGGCCAGAACAGTCGTTACCGTCGCCCCCATGCCGCCGGAGAAATGCGCTTATGCTCTGGCGCGCTACAGCCGCTCGGCGGATTCCATCCGTGAGTCTGTAGAGTGGGTGCGCACCCATAACTCGCAGAACTTTCTCGAAAGCTTCTACTTCCAGTACGGCCACCAGTCGATAGCCGACCTCGGTCATACAGTCCTCTGCTTCGAAGGCGTCAGCGAACTCGCCGCCAGCGAGATCGAAGACGAAACCCTGTGGGACGGTCAGGCGAAGTCCTCGCGCTATCAGGATTTTTCAAAGGCCGGCTTCATCACTCCGGCCGAACTCTCGCCGGACGACGCGGCGCGCTTCCGCAATGCGGGTGAGGCTCTGCTGCGTGGTTATACGGAGATCCATGCGCGCGTCAACGAATATCTGACGGAGCAGCTTCCCCGTCCCGATTCGATGAAGCCCGAGTCCTACGCCCGCAACATTACGGCCCGCGCTTTCGACGTCGCGCGCTATCTGTTGTTCTGGGCCGTGCCCACGAATGTCGGTCAGGTGACCAGCATCCGCACGCTCGAAAAGCAGATCAAGCGCCTTCGTATCTCCGAATTCGCCGAACTTCGCGAACTGGGGGAGGAAGTGGCGCGCGCCTGCGCCGAGCCGCCCGTATGCCTGTGGGATGACGCCAAGGCGGAACCGCTGGCCCCTACCCTCGCCCGCCACGCCGAACCCGACGAGCACCTTCGTCAATCGCGCGCCGATCTTGAATTGTGGGCGCGCCAGAATCTCACGGTGGCCGCGCATGACGTCCCGCGCGTGAGCCTTGTCAGGCCCGACGACACACTCACCGAGATCGTGGCGACCCTGCTTTACCCGGTTTGCGGACATCCTTTTCAGGCGCTTTATGAAACCGCCCGATCGTGGCGTCAGGCCCAAAAACTGGAAGTTGTGGAGGTGGCGACGCGCTCCCGCGGCAGCCGCGACGATCTTCTGCGCGGTTTCCGCGGCGGTCAATACTGCTTCGACATGCTGATCGATATCGGCGCCTATCGCGACATGCACAGGCATCGGCGCTGCCACCAGTATCGGCAGGCTTATACGGGAACGCATGGCTACGATGTTCCCGAACTGTTCAGTAAATCCGGAACTCAAAACGCATATTGCGGCGCAATGGACGCGGCACTGGAGACCATGCGGCATCTGCCCGATCCAGCCCGCCAGTACCTCATGCCCTTCGGGGCGCGGTCGCGCTTTCTGTTCAAAATGGATTTCGCCGAAGTGGAATACATCAGCCGCGTGCGCAGCGGCGTAAAGGGGCACTTCAGCTACCGCGAGATTGCATGGGAGATGAAGCAGCGCGTGGCCGAAAAGGAGCCTGACCTCGCGCGGCTTATCGACGCCACCCCGCCCTGGATTGAAGACCCCCTCAAGCGTTGATTGGTTAAACCGCGAGGTACAGTTTGTTGCCGCCGCGATTCACCAGCAGAAGCGACTCGCCTTTCGCGTGCTGCAGTGCGCCTGAAAGATCGTCCGCGCTGGTCACCGCGTGGTGGTTCACTTCCTGGATGATGTCGCCTTCTTTGAGACCGGCGGAGGCTGCCGGGCTGGCAGGGTCCACTTCCGTGACCACCACGCCTTTCGTACCGGCCGGCACGCCTGCCTGCCTTGCGGTGCGAGCATCCAGATTTTCCACCGAGACTCCTTCAAGCACCTGACTGGCGGCCCCGTTGTTCTCGTTGCCGGCTCGTTCCACCTTCCTGCCGGGAAGGGTGCCGACCTGCGCGGTTACGTTGCTGGTCCGGCCATCCCGGAAGATTTTCAGGTTCACGGTCTGTCCCGGACTCATCATTGAAATGTTCATCCGCAGCTGATTGCTTTCCGTGATCGGGGCGCCGTCGATCGAGAGAATCACGTCGCCGGATTTGATATCCGCCTTCCGGGCCGGGCTGTTGGGAGAAACCTCGCCCACCAGCGCGCCTTCGGGACCGGGCAGGCCGATCGCTTTGGCAAGGGCCGGGGTGACTTCCTGAATTGTGACGCCGAGATAAGCGCGTTCGACCGATCCATGGGTTACGATCTGGTCCATCACGTTACGCGCAAGATTCACCGGTACTGCAAAGCCGATGCCCTGATTGCCGCCGGAGCCGGGAGCGAGGATCGCGGTGTTGATGCCGATGAGCTCGCCGCGATCGTTCACCAGCGCGCCACCGGAGTTGCCGGGGTTGATGGACGCATCGGTCTGGATGAAGTCTTCATAGTCTTCGATACCGAGACCGGTACGCCCGGTAGCGCTCACAATACCCATCGTCACGGTCTGTCCAACCCCGTAAGGGTTGCCGATGGCGAGGACCGCGTCGCCGATCTGCATTTTGGCTGAATTGCCTACCGTGATGACCGGGAGGTTGGCGGCTTCGATCTTCACCACGGCAATGTCGGTCTTCGGATCGGCGCCGATAACTTTGGCTTTAAATTCGCGGCGATCGGGTAGCGTGACGCGCACATCGGTGGCGCCATCGACTACGTGGTTGTTGGTCAGAATGTAGCCATCCGGACTGACCACAACGCCCGACCCCAGTCCGCCCTCGCGATGAGAACGGGGTTGTTGAAAGCCGCCGTTGCCGCCGAAGAACTGGCGGAACAAAGGATTCAGCTGGCTTTCATCACTTTCGGAAAAGCCGGCAGGGGCTTTGACCACTTTGGAAGCGGATATCTTGACCATCGCCGGCATAGCCGCTTTGGCTGCCGGAGCCATGGTGATGCGGCTCGGCGGTTCGTTGGCATCCGCGAGTTTCAGGCTGACATGCGCGCGCGATTCGAATGCGACGGCTGCGGCCAGCAAGCCGGCACTGAGGATCACGCTTGTAAAGAAGTAAGTCGGTTTCATCGGTTTCTGATCGGATAGACGAGCCGGATTGAAAAAGGTTTGGCGGACTGTTTTATGATGATCGAGTCACTCTCCAGGCCGAAAACAATGGACCCCATATCGGAATATCAAAAGTGGAAACAACAGGGCGATTCTCTGCGCACGCAGGCGAAGCAGGCCATGGAAAGGCGGTTTCGCGAGTTACTCACCGAAGCGGCCGGTATTGCGCAGGAATACAGCCGCGATTTCGGCGCATCGCTGAAGCCGCCTTCGTCGATCACGGCATTTCGTTTCAAAACGGGGGCTCATCAGAAACCGAAAAAGCCAGCGACAACTCCCGCTGCGGCCGATCCGGGAATCGCAGGCCTGCAGAAGCGGCGCGCGCAGATTCGGAAGAAACTCGACGCCGCGAAGAGTTCGGGTAAACCGACCAAGAACCTCGAAGACCAGCTCTACGAAGTGGAAGACGATCTGCGCCTCGCCGGGCACGCGGCCTGATCGGCCGCGCTTACCTGGTTTTCCTGCCGCCCTGTTTGGCGCGCTCCCGCTCCCGCTCCGCGCGCCACTTATCGTAAGCCACGATCTGCTGAGGCGTGAGAAGGGCTTTTATCTGATTGATGTGATCCTGCTGGATTCGGTCATGCAGGGGCTGCTCCTGCGCAGCCAGGGCGTCGAATTTGCGTTTCGTCTCGTCGAGGGTCTTGATAATTGCGCCAATCTGCTGTTCGTTGGCCCCGACTTTGGTGCGCATGCCCTCAAGATAACGCTTGCGGAACTCGCTCATGGTGCCCGGGGCGGTGTTATTCACGCTGGCCGTGTTGGTGGCGTACCAACGGTCGGACACGATGCCCACCAGGATGCCGCTGCCAAACACGAGAAAAAGATAGAGTGCGATGCTGAGGCGTGAACGCGGCATGAACGTTTATCGGGACTCCAGTTCTGAGATCCGGTCGAGCTGGAGCGGTTCCAGCGTGGAAGCGTGATCCGCGCGCAGGGCTTCGACGAAAGTAGCATTTAAGTAGGCGTTCGACTGCCTGGTCGAAGAAATCATACCCAATATCACGGATGCGGCAAGCGCGCCGGTTACGAGCGCTTTTGCAACGCTGCCAAACCACGTTGTGGAATTCTCGCGGGCTTCGATCCGCGCCCAGATATTGGGCATAAAGTTCGGGCCTGCATCGAGATCGGGGCATGCCGCACGATATGCCCGAAACATCTCATTGAGCCGGGCTTCCTCAATCGAGTCCTTTGGTTCCATGGGTGCGTCGGAGTCCATAATATCGTTTTTCAGCCTGGCTGTATCAGCCGGTCTCTCCATCTTTCGCAACATAAGATTTGGCGACAGAAGATGAAGGTTCGGTTACTTCCTTCATCTTTTTTAATACGCGCTGACGGGCGCGGAAGAGACGAACTTTCAATGCGTTCTCGTTCACGGCGTAAACTTTTTCCAGTTCTTTGAGGGATAACCCTTCTACTTCCTTCAGCGTGAGCAGGATTCGGTCATTCTCGGAAACGGCGCCCAGCACTTCCTGGACGGTGTCGCGCACGCGGCGTTTTTCCGTTTCTTCGCTCTGCGCGCGGGAACCCGCCACCGCATCCGCCATCATGACCTGTTGCTCGGAAAGATCGGCCATGCGGGATTCCAGGCGTCGGCGGCTCTTCCGGAGGTAATCGTAGGCGGCGTTTACCGTCAGCCGGTAAAGCCACGGCTCGAAGACTTCAGGGGTCCGCAATTGCCCGAGGGAAAAATAAAGACGAATAAAGACTTCCTGGGCCACATCTTCCACGTCTTCGGGGCGGCCGATCAGCCGTGATATGGTGCCCAGAATGCGCCGGCGGTAGGCCAGGACCACCTGGTTGAATGCCGCGGCATCGCCCTGCCGAGCCTTCTGGATCAGATCGAATTCGACGAGCATCCGTTTACCCGCGCACGATCATTGTTGCCGGACGGGGGCTATGGGACCTGTATGGCGGAAGCCGGAATTCTCCTCAGCGGGTTTCCGCGGGGAAGGCATGTTCCGCAGCACAATGGCGCCCATGGCCGCGAGGAACGCGAGTAAAGCGCTGCCGTAGAATACGTAATTCCAGGAGCCGCTGCGTTCGAACAGGAGCGCAGCCAGCCAGCCGGCGAGGATCGATCCCACGCCTTTCGTGCTGTAAAGGAGGCTGTAATTCGAGGCGGCATTACGGGTACCGAACATATCGCCCGAAACAGCGGGGAAGAGCGAGTATACCGCGCCCCAGCTCAGGAAAACCAGGGCCATCATGGCGATGAACCAGGCGTTCCCGCGGCGGCCCACAGTGACCACGCCCAGCAGGAAGACGGACTGCAGGAAGAAAGCGATGAACATGGTCCGTTCGCGGCCCAGGTGATCTGAGACCCAGCCCCAGGTCACGCGGCCCAGACCGTTGCAGATGGGGTTCAGAGAGAGCGCGATGGCTATGGAGGTGGCGCCGATTCTGAAGTTGTCGGCGACCAATTTGACCTGCGCGCTGGCCATCAGGCCGCCCACGCCCGCAAGCAGCATCATGGCGTAGAGAACGTAGAACTGCGGCCGGCGCAGCATCTGCCAGGAGTTCAACTCCTCGCCGTGGTGTTTACGCACGCGCGGTTTCACCGGTGTTCTGGCTGTGATCCTGAACCCCGGAGGCGGGTGGGTCAGGAACTGGCCTGCGGCGAGAATGAGAATCCCAAGACCGATGCCGGTATAGAGGAAAGTCCTCTGGTGGCCGATCGCTTTGATCATGAATGCAAACAACGGAATAAAGAGCGCGGCGCCCGAGCCGTAACCGCCGGCGATCAGGCCCGAGGCCAGGCCGCGCTTATCGGGAAACCACTTCAGCGCGACCGCGATCGAGCAGCAATAGACGAACGAATTGCCGATTCCAGCGATGGCATAGACGACATAGAAGCCCATCAGGGTGTGCATGTAACCGAGCAAACTCCAGCCGACGGCTACCAACACCGCGGCGAGCGACATGAACACGCGGGGTCCGAGGCGGTCGATCAGCCAGCCTGAAAGAGGCATGGTCCAGGTCATTACGGCAATGAATACGGTAAAGCCGAGCTGTACCTGCGACAGCTTCCATCCTGTGGCGCCGATGATTTTGGGAACGAAGAGAGTCCACGCATACTGCAGATTGCCGATCATGATCATGGCGGTGACGGCCGCGGCAAGCCGCCACCGCCGACCGAGGTCTTCCTGACTGATCGGGCTATCGTTCATGCGTTGGCTCTCCCTGACAGGTTGGTGGTCTGGAGCAGGCTGGCACAGGCGTAGACCGTGCGGGTATGCGGCATCGGAACGCCAAGCCGGTCCCCCAGTTCGACGACGGCGCCCACTACGGCTTCAAGTTCCATGGGGCGGCCGGCTTCCAGATCCTGCAGCATGGAAGTTTTGTGTTCGCCCACCTTTTCGGCGCCTGCGATGCGCTGGTCGATCGAGATGGGAAGGTCGAGGCCGAGTTTCGCCGCCAGGGTTTCCACTTCGGCCATAATATTCCTGACGAGGCCGTTCACGTGAACGTCGCGGGCCATGGCGGCGAGCGTGGCGCCGGTGAGCGCGCTGATGGGATTGAACGCTACGTTGCCGAGGATCTTGACCCAGATCTCATGGCGGATGCGGGCCGTGATGGGGCAGCGCAGGCCGGATTTGATGAGAGCGTCGGCGATGGCGCGGCAGCGTTCGGAGCGGCTGCCATCGGGTTCGCCGAGCGAAATGCGGTTGCCTTCGGTATGGCGAATGACGCCGGGCTCCACGATGTCGGTTCCGAGATACACGATGGACGCGACCACGCTGCGGGCCGGGATGGATGCCGCGATGACGCCGCCGGGGTCAACGCGCTCCAGAGGCTGCTCCGGGAAATACCACCAGGGGACGCCGTTCTGGGTGCTTACAACCGTTGTATTCCCGGCGATCAGCGGCTTGAGTTGCGGGGCGAGTTGGGTCAGCCCATGGGCTTTTACGCCGAGGAAGATTACGTCGAAGGCGCCCGCGCCTTCAAGGCTGCCGATCACATTCGGTTTCGCTTCAAAGTCGCCTTCTTCGCTGAGCACCCGGATGCCGCCCTCACGCATGGCGGCCAGGTGGGCGCCGCGGGCGAAAAGCGTGACATCCTGGCCGGAGCGCGCCATCTTAGCGCCAATGTAACCGCCGATGGCTCCGGCTCCGGCAATCAGAAATCGCATCGCAGGGAGTCCGGTGCGTGCGTCATGTGGATTTCGTGCATTCAGGCTCCGGCGAGCGTTTTCGCTACGGCGCCGCGCTGGATCTTGCCCGTCGCGGTGCGCGGGATGGTGGAAACGATGTAGAACTTTTTGGGGCGCTTGAAATCGGCCAGACGCTCTTTGCAAAAAGCCTGCAGGTCGGCCTCCGTGGCCGTTTCATTTTCTTTGAGGACGATAGCGGCGGCGACTTCTTCTCCAAGCATGGCGTGGGGCACGCCGAAAGCGACGGCTTCGGCAACCGCCGGGTGGCCGAGCAGGCATTCATCGATCTCGCGCGGGCCGATCTTTTCACCGCCGCGGTTGATCAGTTCCTTGATGCGGCCGGTCAGCGTGAGATAGCCATCTTCGTCGAGGAAGCCCTGATCGCCGGTGCGGAACCAGCCGTCCGTAAACGATTTAGCATTGGCTTCGGGGTTGTTCTCATAGCCATCGACCACGTTGGGTCCTTTGATGACCACCTCGCCGCGCTCGCCGGTCTTCAGCAGGTCTCCCGTGTCATTCATGATCCCGATGTGAACGCCTGTGCCGGGCCCTACGGAGCCGGGCTTGCGGGCGTGGGGCGGCTGCGGGCTGGAGGCCATCTGGTGGGAGGCCTCGGTCATGCCATAGGCCTCGAGCACTGGAGCGCCGAAGAGGGTTTCCATCTTTTCCATCATTTCGGGGGGAAGAGCCGCGCTGCAGGAGCGGATGAAGCGCAGGCCCTCGGCGCCTTCGGGGCGCGTGCTGCCGGCGCGCGAGAGCAACATATTGTGAATGGTGGGGACGGCGGAATACCAGGTGGCTTTCGTGTCGCGTACCGTGCGCCAGAACGACATGGGGTTGAACTTGTTGGGAACCACCACGGCGCCGCCGGAAAGCAGTGTCGCGAGCGTGGAAGCCACGAGGCCGTGTACGTGGAAGAGCGGCATCACGCAGACAGAAACGTCGTCCGGCCTGAGGCTGTAATGCGCCACGATATTTTTCGTGGAAGCGGTGATGTTGCGGTGCAGGATGGGCACGCGCTTGGGACGGCCGGTACTGCCGCTGGTGTGGAGGACGAGCGCTACGTCGTCACCCGTGGGGTAAGCGGCGGTCTTGCCGGAGGGCGGGTTCACAATGCGAACGTACCCGGCGTCGTTCATCTCAAGAGAGTAAACCGGAATGCCGCGGCCTTCGGCGGCTTTGCGGGCGTCAGGCGCTCCATCGGAAAGGCAGAGCAGAACTTTCGCCCCGGTGTCTTCGAGATAAAAGCTGAATTCGTCCTCGCGATAGCCTGGGTTCAGCGGCGCGGCGGTGCCCGCCACCGAGGCGGCGAGGAAGCTGACGATGGCTGGCAGGCCATTGGGCAGCACGGTCGCCACGCGATCGCCGCGCCCGATGCCCATGGAGGCCAGGGCATCGGCCATTTCGATCACCTGCGCGCAGAGGGTTTTGTACGTGATTCCGGCGTTCGATTCGGGGATGATGATCGCCGTGCTGCCCTCTGGAGCTACCTGGATCAGTTCCAGGAGCGTGTTGGGTTTTGACATCACACACATCATGTCACAACTTTGGGCCATGGAATTCGGCCCTGCCAGCCGATCCTAAACCGGCGGGTGGTTTACATTTCCTGCTGCAGGGGCGTATCGGGGGGATGAGTACGGCACTTTGCCGTATAATGGTATGTCATGCCACCAGAGATACAAGCCACCGCGCGGCTTGAAGCGCGTCTGCCGAACGACGTTCACGCTCTGCTGAAGCGCGCTGCCGAAATCGAAGGTCGCACCCTCACCGATTTTGTTGTGTCGGCGGCCCGCGAGGCCGCTTGCCGCACTATCGAAGCCACCGGCATTATCCGGCTTTCCATCGAGGACCAGCGGCAAATCGCTAAAGCTCTTCTTCAGCCGCCCAAGCCCTCTCCTGCCCTGAAGAAGGCTTTTCGGAGGCGGCGTGAACTGTTCGGACTGGAATGACGTTTCCGTTTCGCCTGGAGCCGCTCGGAGAGAAACATGAGCGCTCTTTATTTCGCTGCGGCGAAGATGCGCTGGATCGTTATTTTCAGACGCAGGTAACCCAGGACATCCGGCGCTATATCGCTAATTGCTTCGTGGCTGTGGAAGCCATCACGAGCAACGTCGCCGCGTGGTACACAATCTCCGCCGCGAGTATCCCACTGGTCGATCTTCCTCCGGACGAAATCAAGCGCTTGCCGCGTTATCCCACAGTTCCCGCTGTTCGCATCGGACGACTGGCGGTGGATCAAAGATTTCAAGGTCGCGGCCTTGGTGCGGCGCTTTTGGCCGACGCCGCTACCCGGGCGCTGAAGGCGGATGTCGCGGCGTTCACGCTCTTAGTGGAAGCGAAGAACGATCAAGCGGTAGCTTTTTACCGGCGTTTCGGATTTCGAATTTTGGCCAGATGGCCCCGAACATTGTTCCTTCCTCTGGCGACTGCCCGGAAGATTTTTCGTGAAGAATGAGAGGGATGAACCTGGCCACGTCGTCAACGGTGGAAGGAGCGCCGGTCCGGCGCAGACCGTACGCCCCTGCAAAGTCCTTGTTCGTGCTACTTTGAAACCGTGCGGGCGTGGCGAAATCGGCAGACGCATCGGACTTAAGCGGGAAACTTGAGTGCTCGCCGGGAAACCGGCGATGCAGAACTGCTCAAATTCGGGGAACCCTTTCACATGGCGATCCCGAGCCAAGCCTTGCCGGAGCAAAATGGCGTTCCGGTGGGGAAGGTGTAGAGACTAGACGGGCAGCACCTGAAAACTGGAAATGTATCCGGGACATGGTGAAGGGATAGTCCAGACCCCAAACCCTGCGGCAGGAAAGCACGGGCGGCGAAAGCCGTGGATCGGGTATGAAAATCCGTTGGGCCGCAAGGCCCGTGAGGGTTCAAGTCCCTCCGCCCGCACCAACGTTACTTACGGAATGTCGGTGTCTAAAGGTAAGCTAAGCGCGCTGCTCGTCTTCACGCTGGTGCTGGTCAGCACCCAGTGCGCGGCGTTGTGCGCTGTCGAACCTTGCCACGGCGACAACACGGCCGCGACGCCAATTCCCGCGGACGATCCTCCCTGCCATCACCACCACGACGCGCCGGGCAGGCAGATGCCTGCGCCGCATTGCTCTCACCAGATTGTCATTCAAGCCGACGTCGCCCAGCCTGTTGTGACGCCGGTCTTCGCGCCAACTGTTCTCACGATGGGCGTGCCGGGCCTTCCGGTTGCCCCTTTCCCCTCGCTCTCCGGCGTGAATTTCCTGGCGACGCACGCCCCTTCGCCGCCGGGTCTTGCCGTCCTCGCTTCTGTTGTCTTAAGAATCTGAAGTCTCCTCCAGCCTGTTCCCGATCTGTTTCGAGTGGCAGTGCCGCGCCGTCTTTGTGCGAGCGCAGGAGATTTTCAATGATTTTGAAGAACAAGGCGAACTCGTGGTTTCTGGCTGTTCTCGGCGCATTCCTTGCTGCCGGTGCTGCGTCCGGGCAGGGCGATCCTCATGCGGGGCACGCAATGGCCGGCATGAATATGGTCGATATGAATCCGGCCAGCATGTTCCTCATGAACATGGCGACCGGCACCTCGGCCAATGCCGCAGCGTGGCGCATGCCCATGGTGATGACCCATTTCGGCTCGTGGAACACCATGTTTATGGGGGTGGGCTTCGTGATCGACACGCAGCAGGCGGGACCGCGCGGCGGCGACAAATTCTACTCTTCCAACTGGTTGATGGCAGCCGCCGAGCATCGTCTGGGATCACGCGGGGCTTTCCAGACGGATTTCATGCTCAGCCTCGAACCGGCAAGCATCACGGGCGAACGATATCCGCTGTTGTTTCAGACGGGAGAAACAGCGTATGGAAAAGCAATCGTGGATGGACAGCACCCGCACAACTTCATCATGAGCCTCGGATTTCACTACGCGTATCAACTCTCCGAGAACACAACCCTCTCCACCTATTTCGCGCCCGTCGGAGACCCCGCGCTGGGACCAGTCGCTTTCCCGCACCGGGCTTCTGCAATGGAATTGCCTGAAGCAACGCTCTCTCACCACTGGCAGGATTCGACCCACATCGCCGACGACGTCGTGACGGTGGGAGTTTCTTATAAGAGGGCGCGCCTCGAAGCCAGCGGCTTCCACGGCGCGGAGCCGGGAGAAAATCGGTGGATCGTTCAGGCCGGCGGGATCAACTCCTGGGCCACGCGGCTCTGGTTTTTCCCCACCAAAAACTGGGCGGCGCAAGTCTCAGTCGGCAGGATCGTTCGTCCCGAGGCCCTTGAACCAGGGGATCAGGTGCGCGCGACGGCTTCCCTTCAGTACATCAAGTCGATGCCCGGTGGCAGCTGGGCCTCGACCTTTGTCTGGGGACGCAACCACAGCACCGCCACGCTGCGCAATCTGAATTCTTACCTGGTCGAGTCCGTGCTTCCGGTTACCCGAAAGAACTTCATCACGGGGCGCGCCGAACTGGTCGATAAAGACGAGTTGTTCGGCGGGGATGGCCGTACGTTCCGCATCGGCGCTTATACGCTCGGCTATACGCGCGATGTGGCGCTGTTCCGCCTGGTTGAAACGGGCGTCGGCGCAAACTTCACTACTTACTCGCTCCCGGACGCGATCAAGCCTTACTATGGCAGCCATCCGGTGGGGGGCAATATGTTTATCCGTTTTCGGCTCAGGCCGCGCGATTGAGGCGCGGCTGAAAATTCGACTTTAAGGAGAACCATGATGAAAAAGACCTGCCTGATACTGACGTTGGCCGGCGGCCTTTTTGCGGCCACGGAACCTGCAACCTTTACCGGCGTGATCACCGACACACTGTGCGGCAGATCGCACGGCATGATGAAAGCGCCGTCCGATGAGGCGTGCGTCAGGATGTGCCTCAAGGGCTCCGGAGAATTCGCCCTCTATGACGGCAGGAATATCCTGAAGCTCAGCAACCAAAAGCTGCCGGCGAAGTTCGCCGCCCGGCGCGTCAAAGTGACCGGGACCTGGGATGCTAAAAACCAGCGGATCAAGGTCGCTTCGATTGAACCCGAGAGCACCGGAGAAAACAAGTGAATGCGTAGAGCCGCGTGGTTTTTCGGCGGCGCTCTCTCGCTGCTCGCCGTTATTGCCGGCACCGTTATCGTCGGGGGCGGCGTATTCCTTATGAGTGCGCACGGCTTCAGTACGCGTGAGCAGCCTGGCTCCCTGGAGCGATGGATTGCGCGCCGCGCGCGTTCCATGGCCATACCAGCCGGAGCGAAAGATCAAACCAATCCGGCCGGCGATACGTCGGAAGGTCTGGCGGAGGCGCGGGCGCACTGGGCCGATCACTGCGCAGCCTGCCATGCCAATAACGGCGGCGGCGATACCGAGATGGGAAAGCACCTGTATCCACCGGCTCCCGACATGCGGGAAGCGGATACGCAGAACCTGAGCGACGGCGAGCTGTTTTACATCATCCAGAACGGCATCCGGTTGACCGGCATGCCTGCCTGGGGCAGCGGCTCAGAGCATGACAGCCAGGCTTCGTGGAAGCTGGTCCGTTTCATCCGCCACCTGCCGAAGCTCACCGCGGAGGAGGCGGCGGAAATGAAAGAGATGAACCCGAAGAGTCCGGATGAATTGAAGGAAGAGCAAGAAGAAAGAGAGTTTTTGAATGGAGACCAAACAGATGAACACGCACAGCATGAACACCATTAGGCGGAAGGTCCAGGTCGCGCTTCTTGCGGTCCTGTCGCTTGCGCTTTTAGCACCAAACGGCGTGGCCCACGGCGGCGAAGAGCACGTCATCGGGACCGTGGCCGTAATTTCGGACGCGTCAGTTACCGTCAGGACAAGCGCGGGGAAAACCGTCGAGGTCGGCTTCGACGCGAAGATGACGACCTATGAGCGGGGCAAGCAGCCGATCCGGAAAACCGACATCAAAGTCGGCGACCGGGTCGTCATCCATGCCATGGAGGTTCATGAGAAGCTGGTCGCCCATTCAGTCGAAGTGGGGGCGGGGAAGACGGCTAAGCAGGCAGTCAGGCATTAACGCTGGAGGGGGCGCGGTTTTGTGGTTTACAGAAGCGCCCGAATCGCCGCCGTGACGATATCGTCGAACCGTACCGCCTGCAGTTCCAGTTCGTGGCGCTCGGCGAGAATCGTCTCGGCGAACTCCCGATTCGATGTCAGGAGTTGCAGGTTGAAGTCCACGCTCACCAGCATCGCTCTCGCGGCGCCCCGCAGCAGCGCGGCGCTCATCGCCAGATCCGCCGAAGTCAGGCCGCGCACCATCTCGACAGCCTCGGCGCAGAGACCGAGGCCCCGCAGCGCGGAGCGCGCGCCCTGCATCGGAACTTCGATGGCTTGTGACATGGCCGCCTGTTTATCGCCCCCGCTCCGGGTGCATTCGAGGTATTGGTTGAACGCCCGCACATCGTCGTCGGCCAGAGCCATGAGCCTGGCCGATTCCTCGCGCGATTGCTGAAGCAGCCCGGCGATACGTGCGCGGTCGCCGGCGAAATCTTTGCGTTTACCCGTGATATCCAGAACTTTCGCAAGCAGAGCCAGTGCGAGCCCCGCGCCGACCGCCGAAATGGAAACGCCGGCGGGCAGAGGTCCGGCCCCGCCCACCTGCGCATGAAATTCCTGAACGGTGGTTGCCTGAATCGACATGACTTTTCGCTCGGTCTACGACAGGCCGATAATCCGCCCCGTCTCCACATCCAGGTCGATATCGTAATAACTGGGCCGCGTGGAAAGCCCCGGCATCGTGCTCATGGTCCCCAGAATCGGATAAACGAAGCCCGCCCCCACGCTTGCCCGCACGTCGCGGACCGGAACCGTAAACCCGCTGGGCGCGCCCTTCAGGTTTGGATCGTGGCTCAGACTCAGATGCGTTTTGGCCATGCAGATCGGCAGCTTGTCGAATCCCTGCTTCGTATAGAGCGCAATCTGCTTCTCGGCCTGGGGCGAATACTCCACGCCGCTGCCGCCATACATCTCGCGCACAATGGTCTCGATCTTCTCTTTGATGCTGAGATCAAGAGAGTAGAGGAACCTAAAGTTACCTGGCTTTGTACACGCTGCGATCACAGCCTTCCCAAGCTCGACCGCGCCCTTGCCGCCTTCAGCCCAGTGGTTGGAACGCACCGCGTCTTCCGCGCCCGCGGCTTTGGCCAGGCGCCGCACCAGATCCACCTCGGCATCGGTATCCGTGGCAAAACGGTTCACGGCCACCACAACCGGAATGCCGAACGCGCGCGCGTTGCCGATCAGCCGAACCAGATTGCCGCAGCCCTTCTCGAGAAGATCGGGATTTTCCTCCGTATAAGCGTGCGCGAGCGGTTGCCCCGCCACCACTTCAGGACCGCCGCCATGCATCTTGAGCGCGCGAATCGTCGCCACCAGCACCACGCAATCGGGCACCAGCCCGCTGTACCGGCATTTAATGTTGAAGAACTTCTCCATCCCCATGTCGGCGCCGAACCCGGCTTCCGTCAGGACGTACCCATCGGGACCGACCAGCTTCAGCGCGAGCTGATCCGCGACAATCGACGAGTTTCCGTGCGCGATGTTCGCAAAGGGTCCCGCATGGACAAACGCGGGCGTCCCCTCGATCGTCTGCATCAGGTTCGGCATGAGCGTGTCTTTCATCAGCACGGCCAGCGCGCCGCCGACGCCGAGATCGTCCGCCGTTACCGGCTCGCCCTGATGAGTCGATCCAATCACCATGCGGCCCAGCCGCTCGCGCATATCGCCCAGACTGGTGGCCAGAGCCAGCACCGCCATGATCTCGCTCGCGACCGCTATGTCGAAGCCGGTCACGCGCGTCATGCCCTTTTCCTGCGGACCTTCGCCGATCGTGATCTGCCGCAGCATGCGGTCGTTGGTATCGACTACGCGCCGCCATGTGATCGTCGATGGATCGATGTCGAGCCGCGCAAAACGGCTGCGCTCCCGCGGCGTAAGGTCGTTGGGATCGGTTCGGGCAATCCCCAGCTTGTTCAGCCGCCGCAGCATCACGACTGAGAATTTGCGGCTGCCGTCCTTCTTCGCCGGACAGAGCCGATCGAAAAGCAACTGATCGTCTTTCGTGGTGTTCTCGTGCAGGATGCGCGTATCGATCGCCGCGGCCAGAAGATTATTCGCCGCCGTGATCGCATGGATATCGCCCGTCAGATGGAGATTAAATTCCTCCATGGGGATAATCTGGCTGTAACCGCCGCCCGCCGCGCCGCCTTTGATTCCGAACGTGGGCCCCTGGCTGGGCTGCCGGATGCAGGTGAAGACCTTTTTATCGAGATGCGCGCCCAGCGCCTGACTCAGGCCGACAGTGGTGGTGGTCTTTCCCTCGCCGAGCGGCGTGGGCGTGATCGCGGTGACGACGATATATTTGCCGTTTTTCGTGTTCTTCAGGCGGTCGCGCACGGAGAGATGAACCTTCGCTTTGGTCTTGCCGTAAAGTTCCAGTTCATCCGGCTGGATCCCCGCCTCGGCGGCAATCCGGTCGATCGGAATGGGCGTGGCGGCCTGGGCTATCACGATATCGCCGGGCACAGGTGTAAGCGGGTTTTCTAACTTATGGGGCATATTTGGGTTTCGATTTGCCGGCGTTGACCGGCGCGCGGCTCAATCGCTCTCCGGATATAGTCGAAGCAGGCAGACGATGGCTACGACTCAGAGTAACCCGGAAGGCACTGATTTCCGTGGCCAGCCCGGTTGATGTCGATTTCAGTTCATGCGGGCGAAGTTTTCGCGAACCAGGAAAAGCGATCCACTGGCTTTGTTCGCCGACTCCGTTCCTTGAGGGCAAGACTCTGCTTGAGGCCGCTCAGACCGACCAGGGTTATCGGGAAGTGGAAGACGTTCTGGTGAGAATCGAACACGGCGTCCTCGGCTGATGCAGTTTACATGAACGAAAACCGTTCATTAGCCGCTTCGCGTGTTTGAGCTGAACCTGCGCGGCCGGAAACCTGGAGAATGCAGGGCTTACTCTCCAGCCACTACCTGCCCGTGATTGCCATTTCCTTCCACGCAGACGCGTTCGTAAGCTTCGATAATCGGCTGAGCGCCCGCGTGCCTGGCTGGAAATGTCAGGTTGTTCCAGTCATCGGCCGGAGTCTTGTCGGTGATTCTTCGGTTGGGAATCGTGATGGTGAATGGCTGGGTCAGCACAGCCGGGTCGGTATACGTGGCGTCGTAGGTGAACCTCTCGCCCTGGGGGGCGAAAGTGAAACGCTCCGCTATAGTGGCGTTCTCGCTCACAAACTCTCCGGTCCGTCCCAGGCGGGCCTTCGAATTGTTGTTCGTCGTATCGACGATGAGCGTGTTGCCCTCCCAGTGGCCACGCGAATCGCCATTCCACAGCTTGAGGTCGCCGGGGAGATGCGGTTTGCCATCGAGGTGGATCACCCGGGTCCCGGAGTCGAAGAGAAAAACGACATACCCGGGGAACTGGCGGATTTCGTAGCCGTGCCACATGAACGACTTGCTCGGCCCTCCCGGCGCGCAACGCGCAAACGGCTCGACGTACTCCGGCCGGATGGGGTTGTTGAGGTACTTCAGGAATTCCTGCTGTTTCGCCCGCGCCCACGGCTGTAACGGGATCTGCCCGTCAGGCGGATCGCTCACGCGGCTGGGCGCGCGTTCATTGCGGGGTTTGAGTGCGCGCGCAGCCCGGCCGCCATTCCGCGGCGGAGCTTCATCGTCCGCGCCGAGCGGCCCCTGCGGATCAGTCAGATTGTTGTGGTTGCCGATCGTGTTGGACCAGTGGCCGGACACGTCGGGTTGCCCGTCGGGGAGGCGCGGCCCTGTCCATTCACCCTTTGGCGTCGGCACAAAAGAGGTCTCACGCCATCCACGTATGCCTTGCGCATCGGCGACAACGCATCCCACGGAGATTGTGGCAAGAAGAACTGTGATTCGCAGATAATTTCTCATAGTCATCTTTCTTACTTCGAAGAAGGCGGGACGGGATAATATTTGTCGAAAGCAAGCGTCGCGCAGTAATTCTCGACGATCTGCACATTCTTCTCAAGACGGCGATAGAGCAGCACTTCGAGAGTCCAGGGCCGGGTGTACACCTTTGGGTCGTCGAACGTGGCTCTGTAGCGGATGGTGTTGGGATCGACATAGCTCCAGCGCTCCACCAGATGGAGTTCGTCGCTGTTAAAGTTCCCCACGCGATCGAGCCAGGTCTCTCCGTTGAAGTCCGTCACGTCGACCACGAGCGTGTCGCCATCCCAGTGGCCGCGGGAGTCTCCCAGCCAGAAATCGATGTGTCCCTCCGGGTGCTCGGTGCCGTTCGTGTTGATCGTACGGACAGGATGGCCGAACTCGTAGAGCAGGGTCAGGTCGCGCGGCCGCTGGAAGATCTGAAACGGCTCACTGCCGTAGATCCCCCGCGGTGTTCCGAGCGTGAAGCACTTCTGCCGCGGGTCGGCCGTGGCGCGCGCGGCGAAGTTTTTCGCGCGCTGTTCGAGCGCCGCCGACCGATAAGGGATCGCATTCCCTTCGACTACCCCTGTGCCAGGCGGATCGTCTTTGGTAGCCAGATGTGGTTCGAGGCCGTAGTCCGCCCCGCTCAGCGACTGCCAGATGCCGGAGAAGTTCGGCTTCCCGTCGGCGCCACGTGGGATACTCGCCGGACCTGCTCCGAAGGCGCTTCCCGCCGCCAGAACAAGCCCAAGCGCCGCCAGTACAGTCACGATTCGCAAGTTCACTTTTCCGCTCCGGTTTTTTCTGCGCCCGGGGCATCCGGATTCGAAGAACCGGTGAACAGATTCCGCCCGTCCGGAAACTGCACGGCGGTGCCGTTGATCGCCGGCGACCCGCTCTTGGCGCGGTAGCCTTTGACGAGCAGTTCTACTCCGGAAGGGAAGTCCGTTCTGCGCAATCCCCGCCGCAGTAGTGCGTTCGGCGCGCCGAACTCCACCGCCCAGTTCGTCACCTTTCCGGTCTCGCCTTTCACGTCGATATAAATCCATCCGTGCGGATTGGTCCACTCGACTTTGGTGAGTGTTCCTTTGAGCGTGACCGGCTGGTCCCTGTCGTATTCCGCCGCAAACGAGTGGTGAGCGATTGCCGGCACGCCTGTGAGCAACGCAATGGGCACCACTGCCAGACTCAGATGACGAAATGCTTTCAAGATCATCGCGAATCCTCCCGTGTAAAACTTCTATTCTTTTTTGGCGGTCGGATTCGGCGGCGGGGGCACGATCTTAGTC
>JALYHT010000021.1 GCA_030776225.1 Acidobacteriota bacterium
TCCCACCCCTCCATCGGTCTCGACCTGCGCAACAAAATCAAACTTTAATTCGCCCCCGGATTAGCCCGGCCTTTTCCGGGTAGCCCGGGCGCGTTTTCGTGCACGCGCTCTTTGAATCGTCCCCGCATGCCCGAACCCAGCGCCACGGCCGCCTCCCCGTAACGGTCGCGCAGTTTGTCGGCGGCCTCCAGGGCCAGCCGCCACCGTTCTGTCCTGCCGTCTTCCATCAAATCGAGTTGTCCCTGCTCGCGTACAAAGTTTGCGGTCTGCACTCCGATCAGGCGGATGGCGCGACCGTCGTCCCGGTTAGCGTTCAGGAGCTCGCGCGAGTGCTCGATGAGATCGATATCGAGCTGCGTCGGTGGCGAGAATGTGTGCGCGCGGGTGATGGTGGAGAAATCGGAATAGCGCAGCTTCAACTGCATGGTCCGGGCATGCAGATGGTGCTCGCGAAGGCGCCGCGCAACTTTCTCCGCCAGATGCGTAAGCGTGGCTTCGAGGCACTCGCGGTCTCTCGTGTCCGTATTGAAAGTGTGCTCGTGGCTGATGGATTTCGGCTCGCCGCGTTCCCCCACCTCCGCATCGAACCAGCCCCCCGCGTCGAGCCCCAGGGCCTTGCCCGCGAGGGCGAGACCCCATTTGCCGAAGCGGGATTCGAGCGTGTCTTCATCCAGCGCGGCCAGATCGGCGATGCGGCGAATCCCAAGCGCATGCAGGTTCTTCTCCGTGACTTTCCCGACTCCCGGGATTTTACGGACCTCAAGCGGCGCGAGAAAGCGCGCCTCCATGCCGGGCAGCACCTGCAGAATGCCGTTGGGCTTGGCCTGATCGGATGAGATCTTTGCGACAAGCCGCGAAGTCGCGATGCCGATCGAGCAGTTCAGCTGCGTTTTGGCCTTGACCGTCTCATGCAGAGAATGCGCGGCTTTCAACGCCGGCCCATGCAGCCGCTCGGTGCCGCTCATATCCATGTACGCCTCATCGACAGAGGCCATCTCAACAAGCGGCGAAAATCGCCGGAGTATTTCATACACCCGTCCCGAGTAGTCGCGATAACGTTCGTAATGGCCTTCCACGAAAACAGCCTGGGGGCAAAGCTTATAAGCGGTGCGCAGGGGCAGGGCGGAGTGGACGCCGAATTTGCGCGCCTCGTAAGAAGCGGCCGAGACCACCCCGCGCTGGTCCGGTCCGCCGCCGACCACGACCGCCTTGCCTTTGAGCGACGGATCGAAAAGCTCTTCAACCGACACAAAAAAGGCATCCATGTCGATATGGAAAATGGTTTTCACGCGCGCTCACAGATCACGACGCGAGGGATCGCAGCCAGGTCCGGAATGACTTGCACGTTCACCCAACCGGACAGCAGCTCCGATACAGCCTGCGATTGCGAAAAACCAATCTCAAGCGCCAGCACGCCGCCGCTCTTCAGCACCCTTTTCGCTTCGGGTATAAGATTCCGGTAAACTGCCAGCCCATCCGCTCCCGCGAAAAGCGCGAGAGACGGCTCGTAATCCCGAACCTCGCGTTGCAGCGTTTCGCGGTCATGCAGCGGAATGTACGGCGGGTTCGAAACCACCGTATCGGCGGCCCCGTCGCAGAAGCATTGAAGCAGATCGGCCTCGATAAACTGAACCTGGGCCCCGAGTTTCAGCGCATTTCCGCTTGCCGTTGCGCATGCCTGCGCCGACAGATCCGTCGCAATCATCGGCCTTTTCAATTCCAGCGATAACGAAATTGCGATCGCGCCGGAGCCCGTACCGACATCGATCATAACCCCGGCGGGCGGCGGATTGCGCCTGAGAATCGCTTCCACCAGCAACTCCGTCTCGGGGCGGGGAATCAGGACGTCGGGCGTCAACCTGAATTCCCGGCCATAGAACTCCTGCCGTTTAGTAATGTACTGGGTCGGTTTGCCTTTCAGCCGTTCATCGAGATAGCGCCCGTAGTGGATCCACTCCACCTCACGCAACTCCCGCTCGGGGTGCGCGTAAAAATACGTGCGTTCGCAATGCATCGCATGTGCCAGAAGCACCTCGGCGGTAAGCCTGGGCTCGGCGATTGCGTCGCGTTCGAGGAGTTCGGAGCCTTGCGCGATCGCTGTGCGGATGGTCAACACGACCGGAGTGATCTAGGCGGCGGCGCCTTCTTTTTGAAGCTTTTCGGCCTGGTAATGCGCGCTCAGAGCATCGAAAATATGATCGAGCTTTCCATCCATCACCAGATCGAGCTGGTGAAGCGTCAGGCCGATGCGGTGGTCCGTCAGCCGGTTCTGCGGAAAATTATACGTTCTGATTTTCTCGCTGCGGTCGCCGGTCCCCACCATGGTGCGGCGTTCCGCGCCGATCGCCGCCTGCTGCTTCTCCAGCTCCAGTTCGTAGAGCCGGGAGCGCAGCACGCGCATCGCTTTCGCGCGGTTCTTGATCTGCGATTTTTCGTCCTGGCAAGACACAATCAATCCGCTCGGCAGGTGCGTGATGCGTACCGCCGAGTAGGTCGTGTTCACCGATTGTCCGCCCGGGCCCGATGAGCAGAACGTGTCTATTCGGATGTCTTTCTCTTCGACCTTAACTTCGACTTCATCCGCTTCCGGCAGCACCGCGACAGTAATGGCGGAAGTGTGAACGCGGCCCTGTTGTTCGGTCGCGGGCACTCGCTGCACGCGATGCACGCCGCTTTCATATTTAAGCTTGCTGTAGACTTTGTTCCCGCTGACCAGCGCCAGAACTTCCTTCAGCCCGCCCACGGCCGACTCGCTGCTCGAGGTCACTTCCACTTTCCAGCGCTGCGTTTCCGCATATCGCATATACATGCGGAACACTTCCGCCGCGAAAAGGCTGGCTTCGTCCCCGCCCGTGCCTGCGCGGATTTCGAGCACCACGTCCTTATCGTCAAGAGGGTCCCTCGGCAGCAGCAGAACCTTGATGTCTTCTTCCATCTGGTGGATGGCCGGTTCGAGGCGCTCCACTTCCATCGTGGCCAGCTCGCGCAGATCGGGGTCCGATTCCTCCAGCATCGCTTTGGCTTGCGCCAGCTGATCTGAAGCCTCCCGATAGTCGCGGTATTTAGCGACCACCTCCGATAAATCGCTGTGCGCTTTCGAAATCTTGCGGTACTGCTCGCCATCGGCGATGACGGCAGGGTCTGCCATCTGCGCCGTCAGTTCCTCGAAGTGCTTTTCGAGCTGGTCGAGCTTGTGCGTATATTGCATGGGTTCGATCCAGCTCCGGATTAAGCGATTACGAGCTCGCCGCCCTGTTTCGCCTCGAGGGCCATCGCGCCGTCCAGAGCGCGGATTGCCACAGCGGTCTGATCGTCGGATGGCGGCTTGGTCGTGATGCGCTGGGTCCACAGCCCGGGCGCCGTCAGAGCCGCAAGGAAAGACCCGCGCCGTTTAGCGGCGAAGCGGATCAGCTCATAGCTCATACCGGTGATGATGGGCAGGAATACGATGCGTTCGATGATTTTGGCCTTGATGCCGGGCGCGGGCACAATCATGTAAACCACCATCGAGATCAGCATGATGACGAACATGAAACTGGTGCCGCAGCGCGGATGCCAGGTCACGAACTGCTGGGCGTTTTCCACGTTGACCGGTTTACCCGATTCGTAATTGAAAACCACCTTATGTTCGGCCCCGTGAAACTCAAAAACTCTGCGGATATCTTTCGCGCGCGAGAGCAACAGCAGAAAACCGACAAAAAGCACCAGACGAATAATGCCATCCACCGCGTTGAAGGCGATCTGGCCCTTGATCCATGGGTTCCAGTTGCTGAGATATTCGGTGAGTTTCAGGGGCAGCAGCTTGTAGGCGAGGAAGAAAAATATAACTGAGAACAGAACCTGCACGGTCATCATCCAGTTGGAAACTTCGGTGGGCTTTTCCTGGGAACCGTCGTCGAGAGCTGCGTTGGCTGAGAATTTCAGCGCCTTGACGCCGAGCGACATCGCCTGGCCCAGAGTGCCGAGACCCCGCAGCATCGGGTACTTCAGCCACGGATATTTCTCCGACATACGGGCCACAGGCAGATCTTCCGTCACAATCTCGCCGGAGGGTTTACGCACGGCCACGCAGTAGCTGTGCGGCGCGCGCATCATCACGCCTTCCAGCACGGCCTGCCCCCCGACAAGGGTTTCCTCGCCGCTTTCGAGTATGGGGAGAAGCTGGACGTGCAGAAACAAGCGGAAAAAAGTGCGGATAGACACGTGTAGGGACCTCGGAATTGAAATTACTATTATACGTGGCGACGCGCGGGAATTGGGGAAGGGGTACCGGGCGCCGGCGCCCCTCCCGCGGTTTATTTAGCGATGATATTGCCCGTTGAGGCGTTCACCAGCGCAACAAAGCCGTCGCTGCTGGTTCCAACCAATACGTACCAGACCGGCGCGGGAAAGCGCTGCGCTGCCCCGAGAGACATTGAAACGGGCTTGGCGGCGTTTTTCGGATCTTTCAGCCAGTCGCCGGCTTTCATCGCGGCTGTTTTAAATGCGGCGTCGGAATCCACTGTGAAGTCGCTGGTCTGAAACGTCATTACGGCTCGGGTCGGTCCGGCCCATGCTTCCGTGCCTTCCGCTTTAATCCCTTTCGTGATAGTCGGGAGTTCGTCGGCAACAGAATAGATATAGGTTCTTGCCGAATGCAGGGAGGGGGACCCGAAAATCGCCGTCCACGTACCGGCCTTCCCGTCGGCGTTCTTAACCCCGGCCACCTCGCCGCTTTTCAGACTAATGGGCACCAGGTCCGCCGCCCATGCGTGAGCGGGTGTGTACATCTCATAAAAGGCGGTTTTTCCGGTTACCGGCTCCGCTGGACCGGCGGGTTTCTTCGCCGCCTCGGTATCGGTATTGACATCGGTGGTTGTCTTCGCGGGTTCGGAAGAGCATGCGGCGAGGCTCAGCACGGCCACTGCGAAGGCGGCGCGAAACAGCTTCTGGTGCGGCGAAAGAGTTTTTTCCATGATCGGTCCTGAGTCAATATTCTATGCCACACGTTTCGTCGCCGTCGTGCTCGCAAAGTGGGAGCACGAGTTTGGGATGTCTTAAAGTGCGAATGCCCCGACTCGCTTTCGGGTGTGGTAATTTCCGTCACCGCGAATGTTTTGCACACTGGATCTTTGACGGAGCTCCTGGGAAAAGGCCTGTAGGTCACGAGAAATTGCCGAGTGTGTGTGTGGAATTGGTTGCCAAACAGTTATCAACCACCCGCGAATGAACTACAAAAGTAACCTAAAGTACTGCCCATCCTGAAGATAAAGCTAACTTTAGTACTATTTCTTTCGCCCCCTCCGTAGATTTCCGCAGCCCACTCTATATTCAGTATTGAGCCATACAAACTATAGAGATGTAAGGATATATTCGACCTCCCACGGTGGAGCTTCAATTGCTGATATGAGGCTGGCAGTTGTTCCAGTGTTAACTGGGCAGGTACTGTTGCCGCCGGCGTTTTTTGCTCGCGGTTATTTCCGGGACTCCAAAAAATAGGAGAAATGGAATGACATGGCGGAGCATGGCCAAAATAGGCTCTCCCCGAATAAAGCCACCCCTGCCTGATGAACTCTCAGTAGAGTTCTTCAATTCCTGTACGGTTTCTGCATCCTTAATTTTGAATTATCGTTTGCCTGTTTTTATATATCCATCAATTTTCTTAGAACTTCAACCGGGGGTACCGCAATCATGAACGGCACAAAATCGAACGGCTCCCATCCAGAGACGCCGTGGTACGTAATTCGAGTCAAGTCTAACGCTGAGCGCGTGGTGGCTCAGAGCTTAACCAATCGAGGTATTAACGTGTTTCTGCCGCTCGAAAAACGTATGAGCAGGCGCAGAAATTTCGGTTTCATCGAGATTCCTCTCTTCCCCGGCTATCTGTTCGCGCAGTTCGAATACCGCGCAGCTTTAACTGTGGTCGTCTGCCCCGGCGTGATTCAGATTCTTTGCCGCGGTCAGGTACCCGAACCGGTCGATTCGTCCGAAATGCACTCATTGCTTGTCCTGTCTCGTACGGCTGTCGCTATCTCTGCGCTGCCGACATT
>JALYHT010000022.1 GCA_030776225.1 Acidobacteriota bacterium
TAGCTATGTTGTTCGTCGGGCACTCTGCGGCCTGACCGCCAAGAACTATAACAATGTTTTTCTCCGAATCGCATCTCAAATTCAAGCGAATGGCGCATCTTGTGCCAGTTTTCTCGGCACTTTCGGAGAGGCCGATGGGGACGCCGTTCGCTTTCCGAACGACGCTGAACTCTCTAGGCAAATCCTCGAGCGTCGGCAATACGGGAACATTCAGCAGAGCAGATTGCGGCATATTCTTTGCGAGCTGGAATATGCCGCCCGCGACAAATTTGATGAATCCGGATCGATCCCCGCAGACCTTACCATTGAGCATGTTCTGCCCGACACCTGGATGGAGCACTGGCCACTCTCCGACGGAACGAAGGTTCCCGCCGACCAAAGGACCGGCATGGCGGAGCCCCAATTGACGCTCATTGCGGATCGCGAGGCCGTAAAGCATACGCTGGGCAACTTGACGCTGCTGACCGACGCCCGTAATCCGAGCCTTAGCAATTTGTGCTTCGGCATCAAGCGCAAAGCATTGAGCAAGTCATTGCTGAAACTGAATCGTGAGATTGCAGATCTATCAGCGTGGACCGAAGAGAGTATCCGCGCTCGTGCGTCACGATTTGCTGGCTTGGCAATTCGGATATGGCCTCGGGCCATCGACGCGAAATTGATCTAAATCGCATCTTTACGCTCGATCATACGGCCGGGCGCCAGCGACAGGACCGAAAAGAGCCGGGGCACGAGTTCTGAGCCCAGAAGTTTATTCCGTACGTTCTTCCGTACGTCCTGTTGCTTGGAATTCTTTTGTTGCTGTATCCGATTGATTTTATTGGTCGGGGCGGCGAGATTCGAACTCACGACCCCCTGCGCCCAAGGCAGGTGCGCTACCAGGCTGCGCTACGCCCCGACATTTGCTGGTCTTTCTATTCTAAGACACTGCTGAACGCGCCGCGAGTTCGCGGCAATTCCGCCCAAAATGAGTGACTGACCGAAGCGTTCCACGGAGGCGTCTTCAATTCTGAAAAGGCAGCGCGACCAGCGCTGAAGTATCCCGCAATTTCAGGACGTTAACTAATCCGCAACAAGTGGAGCCGCAGTTGCTCTGATAAAGTCGGCGTATAAGTTCGGAGTTCAGGCGTCTTTAATAGGTATAGTAATTCTTACTTAGAATTCGCTATTCTTATACGCTATCATCTGTTTTGGTGGGTTCTAACTCGAAACACAGGGGAAAAGATGACTAACGGTCTTGACGAAGTAATCAAAAAGCTTGAGCAGCAGCGTGCCGGAATTGATCGGGCGCTGGCGGCTCTGCGGGAAATCGAAGGGCCAGCCGCAGGGACTGCGTCATCGAGTGTTTCAACAGGCGGCAACGCAGAATCGCGCGGAGGAAGAGGAAAACGGAAAGGCGGCATGACGCCTGAAGGTCGCCGGCGGCTTTCCGAAGCTCTCAGAGCAAGATGGGCCGCAAAAAAGGCGGGCGGTTCGGCATCCGCGGCCGCTTCGACCAAAGCGAAGCGCAAAGGCGGCATGACTCCGGAAGGGCGGCGAAGATTATCCGAAGCGCTCCGTAAGCGCTGGGCCGCCAAGAGAGCAGAAGGCGCCGCAACCACTAAAAAAAGCGCCCGCGGTAAATAACTCCCGTATAGCGTGAGGCGGGGCGGGTCCATGACTCGCCCTGGCTTAAAAGGGTTTGAATCTTAGATATTTGCGCGGATTTTCACGCAGATCCCGCAGCAGCAGCTCCATGCTGCGCAGCGATCCATTCAGCGACTCATAAAGCTGCGCACTGGTGAGCAGCCTCCCGGTCGAGCCCTCGCCCGCGTTGAGCGCTGAAATCAATCCGTCGGTATCCTTCAGCAGCGCGAATATTTTCCGATAACTCTCGTCGTCCCGCAGAATGCTTCCGAAGGCGCCCTTACCCGCGTTGGCGTCGGCCAGCGACGTTCGTAACGCCCTCAGCGAACGCAGGAAATCTTCATACTGCCGGTCGCTTGCGAAAAGGCCCCCGGCCGTTCCTTCCCCCTTCTGAATTGAAACCAGCGATTCATCGGCCCGCGCCAGCGCGTTGCGAATCCGGTTATACATCTGATCCGTGTAAAAAGTTTTCCCAAGCTCGCTTTGAGGCGTAAGGAAAGTGTGCAGGTTCGTGTCGAACCCCCGAATACGCGAAAGCAGGGTATCGTATTCGTTCTCGCCTGCCACGAAAGCCCCTATTTTGGTATGGGGCGAGGCCATATCCGCCAGAATCTGGTCGACCTGGGATAGATTGTTTTGCAGGGTCCGGATAAGATCCGCCCGATCCACGGCTTCTTTGACAGGTTCGCTGTGGAGTACGCCATCTTCGGCAATCGGCAGCGGCGACTTTCCTTCCACGATGTCGATGAACTGATAACCCACCAAGGTGTCGGCGCTGATGTCGGTTTTGGAATCCTCGGGGATGTTTTTCAGATAGCGGCTTAGGACTCGCATTTCAACGTGCACCGCGCGCGCTGGATTCAGCTCCCCTGAAAGTTCCGCTTTGGTAACCGTGCCTATACGAATCCCGCTGAGGCGCACTTCCGAATCGGGCGTTATGCCGGAGGCATCGGGGATGTAGGTGGTCAGCGTGGCCCGTCGCGCGAAGAAGTCCTGCCCCCCGCCAACCAGGAGGTAGACCAGCATCATCGAAATTGCGACGGCAACGACGACCAGACCGGTGACGCGCAGGCGAATTCCGGGCGTTGGCTTGATTTCGAGCTCGGCCATTCCCTTTGGGGACAGTCTAACAGGGATATATGCTTACATTCTGAGCTGCCGCAGAAAACGGTTCTGCCAGGATTGTTGTACACTCATGGTTTAGAGAGCCTTCTATGGCACTCACGCCCAGCCTGGTCGAACATTACCGGCAGCTCCTGATCGCACGGCGAGGCGAACTCGCTATGTCAGGAGGTGCGCCTTCTCGAGCAGTTCGATAGCGAGAAAGGCGGCCTTCCATCTCGTTCGCGGGATCCCTCACGGAATTTTTACGCTGTTTTTCCCGGATGACTGCCGGGTGTGCGGCCACGCACTCTCAAAATGGACGCGCGTTCCAGTGTGCGACGACTGCCTGGCCGCGCCCGCGCCCCACGATGCCGACTATTTCTGCGCCGTATGCCACGCGCCTTTCCTGAATCCGTGGCCCCTTGATGAACATGGCGTCTGCGCAGCCTGTCGCGCGGGCCTGCGGGGCTTCGATCATGCGGCCAGCTTCGGCATGTATGAAGGCGCGCTCCGCCGTCTGATTCACCTGTTTAAGTATTCCGGAATGAAACCGCTGGCGCGTCCTCTCGCCGCCTTTCTGGAGCGCGCGATAGCGGTGGACGAGCCGTTTGACGCCGTGGTGGCCGTGCCGCTTTACTGGCGCAAAAGCTGGGAGCGCGGCTTCAACCAGGCGGAGCTTCTCGCGCGCCATATAGCGAAGCGGCGCGGGGTCCCGCTTTTGACGGCACTGCGGCGAAAGCGCGCCACCGCTGCCCAGGCCAGCCTTGCAAATGCCGGCAGAAGAAGAAATGTGGCGGGTGCCTTCGCTCTGCGGCGAAACCAGAATCTTGCGGGAAAGAAGATATTACTGATCGATGACGTGATGACCACGGGCGCGACGGCGAGCGCCTGCGCGGCCGTGCTGAAACGCGGAGGGGCGAAATCCGTTTCCCTTCTGACACTGGCGAGAGTAGATCGACGAATCAGACCCTGAGGAGCGTAATGCCGACCTACAGCAGACTTCAGAAACCGGTACTCGTATTGAACGCAAGCTACGAACCTATTAACATTTGCGCGGCTCGCCGGGCTTTGGTGCTTGTGCTGAAGGGCGTCGCGTCGGCGGAAGAGTTGTCGTCGAATGCGGTGCATTCGGCTCGCCGGTCCCTGAAAGTCCCGTCCGTGATTCGCTTATTGGAGTACCGGCGAATTCCCCACCAGACGCGCGCGCTCTCCCGCAAAAATATTATGATGCGCGACCGGTATACATGTCAGTACTGTATGAAAATTCTGCCCGCGGGGGAGTTGACGCTGGATCATGTCATTCCGCGCTCGCGCGCCGGTGAATCGGCCTGGGAGAATCTTGTCGCCTGCTGTCACACCTGCAACAACAGGAAAGGCAGCAGAACACCTGAAGAAGCCGGGTTCAAACTGGCGCGTCAACCCCGGCCTTTCAGCCTGCATACGAGTCGGCACCTGATGCGGCTGCTCGGCAAGGGCGATGAACAGTGGCGTAAATATCTGTTTTATTAAGAGGAATTTGGCTGGGAGGCAGGGATTCGAACCCCGATACGCAGAACCAGAATCTGCAGTCCTACCGTTGGACGACCTCCCAGCGAGGAGGTAACCGCCTGTCTAGAGCGGGATTGGCGCGAGACGCGTTAACACCATTCTACAACTTGCGCCCCACAATTGCGTAGTCCAGACCGCCGAAAAATTTCCGGCGGAAAGCCTCGGGCAGTTCCGCGACCTCCGGCATACTCTCAATAGCCGGCGAAAGTTCGTGTACTTCGATCGAACCGAGCCCCGCCTCTTCCATGTAAAAGGCCAGTAACGGGTGCGGAACCGGACGCGTATGCGTCGGGTCCAGATAGAAATGCGTGGCGAAAATGGCCAGGCATTCCGGATTGGGCGTCTCAATCGCCAGCAGGCCGCCGCGCCGCAGCCGCGAAGCGCACAGCCGGATCATTTCCGGCAAAGCCCCGGGATTGAGATGCTCCACGACCTGCGAACTGAGGATTCCATCGAACTCCCGTTCCGGCTGAGAGGCCAGGTAGATAAAGAGGTCCGCCACTTCCGCTTCCAGACCCTTCTGCCTGCACTGCGCGACGGATTCGTCGGACAGGTCGATACCACGGGCTTTTACTTCCAGCTCGCGCATGAGTTGCAGAAACTCGCCGCGCCCGCAGCCGATGTCTAAAACATTTTCACGATCCGCGAAAAAAGGTTTATAGAATTCGACCGCGCGCCGGACGTAGTCTTCAGCCCCCCGGAAACGCTCGGCAAAGCGGCCATAATCGAAACCGGGCGTGCGCGATTCCTCGGGAGTCGGCGGAGGCGTGACCACAGCGGCAGCCTCCGCCACGGGCTGGCGCTGCCGGATCAGCCGAAGCTCGGTGTGGATCAGCCGGTCGTACTCCTCGCGTATTTTACGCATGTCGCCCCAGAGCCGGTCCTGAATATCGAGGGTGGTGCGGGTCAGCGCGTTCTGATAATCGTCATGCTGGGCTTTCGCGACCTCGCGGAAGTTGGTTTCCGTCAAAGCGCTGCGATGCTGGAATGCGCCCTGCAGGTCGGCGACAGCGCGCAGGAACTGAATCTCGTTGGTGGCGACTTTGCGATCCCATTCGGCGCGCATCTCGGGGAAATGGCTGCGGATATCTTTAAGCTCCATCAGCCCCTGCATCTGCTCGTTCACCTGCGCGGCCAGCGAAACCGCCGCGCGATTGTGGTCGTTGAGGGCCTCGATCACAGCTTCGATCGCAGACACAGTTTCGCGGTTAAAGGAAACCTGGTCGCGGACAAACCACTGCAGTGCCCTCGCGATGGTTTTTTTTACTGCCTGAATAGCGTCGTTGATCGGGCCGCCGGCCCGCGGGTTCACGCTCCCGATCGCGGCGATTCTGGCCTGCGCGGCATCGCGCGCGTGTAACAGAGGCGTCAGATCGGCAATCTGAATGCGGATCGGGTTCTGGCCCGGATCGCCGCTTTGCGGCCCATTCCCGTTCGCGGCAGCCCCGTGGCCGTTGGTGTCCGCCTCGGGATACCGGGCGCGAACGCGGTCGCGCACGGCCTGAATGATGGCCCCCAGCTCTGCCACCTTCTCGGATTCGGGGGTTACTGTATCGCGTGCCACTGTATCGCGTGCCACTGTATCACCTGCCACGTGCCCTGCCCTTCGCGGCTCTGTTGAATGTGGCCATCATTCTTGAACTTAACCCTCCGCGCGAAGCGAACTCGCCGGTAACAGTCGCGCTCACAGGCTTGCACGCTTTGACGATATCCCGCAGGAAACAATTCACCACGTTTTCCTGAAAGATCCCGAGATCGCGATAAGCAAGCGTGTACATCTTAAACGATTTCAATTCGAGGCAGAATTTGTCGGGAACGTAGCGGATGGTTATGGTTCCGAAATCGGGCAGTCCCGTTTTCGGGCACACGGAAGTAAATTCCGGAACGGCGATCTCAATTTCGTAACCCGCAAACTGATTCGGCCACGTTTCGATGGCGGGCAGCGGCGCTTCTATACCCGCGCCCGCATGTTCGTCGGTATATTTTGCGCTCATTCGCCGAGTTCCTTCGCAAGCAGTTCGAGAAATAAGCCAACGTCGGTCACCACGCCCACGGCCTGGCCGGTCCCGCGGTCGCTGACTTTCGTGGCGACCGCCGGGTTGATATCGACGCACACGATTTTAACCCAACTCGGCAGCATGTTTCCCGTCGCGATCGAATGCAGCATCGAACCGAGGCAGAGCACGAGTCCGGCCGACTTCAGTACCTCGGCGTAGGCATCCTGCGCGGCATTCATATCGGTGATGGTGTCCGGCAACGGCCCGTCGTCCCGCAGACTTCCCGCCAGCACGAACGGAATGTCGTTGGTCACGCACTCGTACATCACGCCCGATTTGAGGCGTCCGCTCTCTACCGCGCCCCTGATGCCGCCCGCATGGTTGATTGCGTTAATCGCGCGCATGTGATTGCGATGGCCATGCTCCGCCTGCCTTCCATCCGCCAGCCGGATTCCGAGCGACGTGCCCAGCAGCGCCGACTCGATGTCGTGGACCCCGAGCGCGTTCCCGCTGAGCAACGCGTCCACCCAGTGTCCCCGGATGAGCCGCGAAAGTCCGGCTACGCCGCCCGTGTGAACCACCACCGGGCCCGCCACCGCGACGATGGTTTTGCCCTGTTCCTTTGCCTGTCTGGCCAGAGCCGCGGTCTGGCGAACGGCGGTCTCGACCTGGCGCTCGGAAGAGATTTCGTTCGACATGAACGAGAAGGCCTGGCGGTCGCGCTCCTTCGATTCCGGCTCCACGCGAATACCGCGCATTCCCGTGACCACCATGTCGCCCGTTTTCAGGTCGCGCAATCGGCGGCAGACGGCCTGGCGAACGCCCGTTTCCACATTTACGCCAACGACGATCATCGCGTCCATGCGCTGATTCTTCACTTCGAGATATTCGCCGTCGATCCGCACGAATGTATGGTGGTTGCTGGTGGAATAAAAGTCTTCGGGCGCGCACCGGTCCCGCTCGACGCGCCCCAGCGCCGCGTCTCCGGTATCCGCCGGCGAGCAGCCGATCGCAAGCAACTGCGCAAGCACGTGGTCCATCTGCTGGCGCGTGGAGGTTTCGACGCGCAGCCGCAGGTATGACGGATCGCCGTTGGTGCGTCCAATGCGAAACTGCTCGACTTCGAAACGGCCGTTCGATTCCACGACCTTATCGAAGATCTGCTCCATTACATGGGAGTCGATCAGGTGGCCTTCGGCCTCGACAACTTCCTCAAATGACATGAAACTACCAGTTTACTTGCTGTGCGTTTCGCATGTCGGGAAACTCTGCAGCGGCATACCTGAGGAGCGTCTTTCGGGCGCGGACGATGTCCTCAGGGATTCAACGCGCAAAAAACATACTAAAACCGAACGTTTTTGCGATTTTTCCACTTTACATCGTTTGCCCGGTTCCGTATGATTGTAACGACTCGCGAACAGAAACTGCTTCGGAGCCCTGTAAATACAGGCATCGCAGATAGACAACCCCAGGCATGTATCCAGGACGATGCAACGTTCGCGTAACAGGTTAACAGGAGGTTTGATGGCCACTCAGAGAATGACGCAGACCCAGTTGGTGCGCGGGTTGGCGGAAGCAGGCGAAGTCACGAACAAGCAATCGCGCGCGATCCTGGATCAGCTCTCCAGTCTCGCGGTCAGCGAAGTGAAAAAGAACGGAGTCTTCGTGCTGCCTGGTATTGGCAGGCTGGTTCGCGTGGATCGAAAGGCCCGTCTGGGCCGCAATCCCGCGACCGGCGAATCGATTAAGATTCCGGCGAAGAAGGTCGTCAAGTTCCGCGTCGCGAAGGCGGCGAAGGACGCGATTGTGCCACCCAAAGTAAAAAAGGCCTGAAAACCGGCACCGTATAAAAAGACAACCCCCGCAAATGCTGCAATGGCGTTTGCGGGGGTTGTTGCTGCTGTTGTCGGAAGCCGTTTGCCGGCAGCGCATGAAGCCTGCGCCCGCTTCTACTTCCTGACTTCTTCGCTCAGGGGGTCTTTCCTGACAGGAGGGTCTTCTTCCTTCATTGCCGATTTGAAGTTTTTGATTCCTTCGCCCAGACCCTTGGCAACTTCCGGAATTTTCTTGCCGCCAAACAGCAGCACTGCAACTCCGAGCACCACCAAAAGCTCAGTTCCGGAAAGGCCACCCAAACCAGCAGTCTGAAAGTTTTGCGCAAACATTACGGCCACCTTTTCACTTCCTTACAGGTCAAGTATACCAGCGCTTTAATGGCCTGACACCTTGTGGCCAAGCCAGATCAGAAGCACCAGCCCGAAAACGGCGCAGCTGCCGGCCATGACCGCCAAAGGAATCATATTCAGTCCGGCGCCTGCCGCCAGATGGCCGAGAGCAAAAGGAGCCAGAATCCCGCCCGTGAGAGCAAAAGTAAAGATCCCGTTGAAATACCCGGGGTGGTAATAAGAAAAGCGGCTGGCAATGCGTTCCGCCACCAGCGGGTAGATGGCGGAAAACCCGGCTCCGGTCAGCAGAAGACCTACCACGACGCCGAACCTGCTGCCCGCGGCAAGGAGCGCGGCGCAACCGAACAAAGCGCAGAAAGCGCTGCCCCCCAGCATCCTTCCGTGCCTGACCGTTCGCAGTAACCGGGCGGCGGCGATCCGGCCCCCCATCAGCGCTGCCCAGTAAGCGGCCAGGAGGGTTACCGCGGTCGACGGGCTGAGCCCCAGCCGGTCGATCAGCAAGATCGGCAGCCACCCCGCGATAGACCATTCGTTGGCGAACTGGAAAAAAAGCAGCAGCGCGAACATGATGGCCAGCGGACTGCGCAGGTCGGCAACCGACTGCGCCAGAGAAATTCCGGTTACGTCGCGCAGCTCAATACGCAGTCGAGCCGTAAAAACCCCGGCCAGCGCGGGAAAAACGGCTGCAGCGGCCAGCAGGCGCGTGGCTCCGTCTTCGCCGAAGGATTGGGCGAGCAACAGAGCGGCCAGCACGCTGCCCCCTCCAAAAAAAATCCCGCCCGCGAGCGTGATCGGGGCGGGATTCAATTCGTAGCCGGGTGTTACCGCTTCGAGCACCGCGGTATTCATTAAGCCCGACGCCAGGCCGATTGCAAACAGAGCGAGCGATTGATACCACGTCTTTGCGGGGGGCGCTGCCACCGCAAGAAGCAAAAGCGCCACAGCGGCGGCGAAATATGCTCCGCTTAACAGACGCGCGGGCGGAGCATGGCGAATCAGGCGCTGTCCCGCTATGCCCCCGGCAATCACGCCCGCTCCCAGCACGAGGAAGAAATTACCCGCCGTCGAGTAGTCGTTCTGGATGTGAAAACCCCACAACGGCAACAGCGCGCCGGGCAGCGCGAGCAGGAATCCGGAGACCACCAACCCGGAGAGGATCTGCCATGGCCGCACAACCTGCCGCTGCAGGGCGGAATAGCTGACTGCTGACGCCACCCGTTCATGCTACAACAGCCGAAGGATCTGCAGGAAAGACCTGCCATAGTCGCCAGGGCTCCCGCATTCGCGATAGAATCTGATCCGGAGACGAGGCCTTGAAATGAAAATTCCGCTGACGCCGCTGCGGTGTCTGCACCGTGGCATCGATCTTTACGGCGCGAAAGAAGGCGTCGTGTGCGGAACCCGGCGCTTCACCTACGCGGAGTTCGGGGAACGCTGCCAGCGGCTGGCCTCGGCGCTGGTGCGCCGCGGCATAGCGCCCGGCGACCGCGTCGGCTTCCTCAGCTTCAACACGCACCGGCTCCTCGAAGGCTACTTCGGCGTCCCGCAGGCACATGCCATGGCGATGCCGCTGAATATTCGTCTGACCCCGGCCGAACTGAGCGCGATCCTGCGGCATTCCGAGCCCGGAATTCTGTTCTACGAGAACGATTTCACGCCCCTGATGGACCCGCTCCGCAAAGCGTGGCCCGGTATGGAAACAGTGAACCTCGATACCGAATACGAAGAGTTTATTCTGACGGGCCATCCTGAACGCGCCGACATTCTGAGCTATGACGAGGATTCCATCGCGGAGCTCTTCTACACCAGCGGCAGCACCGGCGCTCCGAAAGGCGTGATGCTTTCGCATCGCACAGTCTACATGCACGCCATGGCGGTGGCGGGCGTGTTCAACCATGACGATAACGGCGTGGAACTCCACACCATTCCGCTGTTCCACGCGAATGGCTGGGGCCGCGCGCAGACTTCCACCATGATGGGTCTGAAGCAGGTGATGCTGCGCCGTTTCGATCCAGCCGCCGTTTGCAGACTGGTGCAGGAGGAGGGCGCGACGACCATGTCGCTGGTGCCCACCATGGCCGGAGCGCTGCTCGCTTTCAAAGACCTGGCGGCTTACAACACCTCCACGCTGCGGCAGATCAACATCGGCGGCGCGGCTGCTTCACCCGAACTGATCCGGAGCATGGAGCAAGCTTTCCACTGCCAGGTGCTGGCAGGGTACGGACTCACCGAAACCAGTCCGGTGGCTTCGAGCGCGCGTCCCAAGGGGACAGTGAAGCAAACAGGCGACCCCGACCGTTACCGCCGCCAGGCCATGGCCGGCTGGCCATTGCAGGGGACGGAGCTGCGCGTGGTGGATGCCGCGATGCGCGACGTTCCCCGCGACATGACGAGCATAGGTGAGGTTGTGATCTTCGGCGATAACGTGATGGATGGCTATTACAAAGATCCCGAGGGGACACAGGCCGTAATGACCGGCCCGTGGTTCCATTCGGGCGACATGGCGGTGTGGGACAGCGAAGGTTTCGTTCAGATTGTCGACCGCAGGAAAGACATTATCATCAGCGGCGGCGAAAACATTTCATCCATCGAGGTGGAGAACGCCCTGGCGGCGCACCCCGGCGTTTTTGAGGTGGCGGTGGTAGGCGCGCCCGACCCGCAATGGGGCGAGATACCTGTCGCGTTTGTGGTAATGAAGCCTGGTGAACAATGCGCCCAACAGGATCTGGAGGCCTTTGCGGCGC